>NZ_CEZJXU010000007.1:0-19898 GCF_983023055.1 Dethiosulfatibacter sp.
ATGATATCCATACTAAACTTTATGAAACCTATATTGATGGGGAAGTCGTCATTGACGTTGACAATAAGGGTGGATATTCTATAAAGTGCTTAAATGAAAGTGTTGAATTTGGAGTTGTAAGCTCGCTAACAGCATCGTTTTTACTGGTTGCTACAGCTTACTTGATTAGGAAAAGACGAATTGAAAAAGGAGAATCACTATGAGCAGCAAGGAAGTTATAATATTGACAGGCAATGAAGTGTATTTGACTGACAATTTCATAGATAAATTGAAGAAGAAGTACATGTCCGGATTTGAGGATATGAATTATGTTGTAATAGACAATTTAAAAAACAGGGGAGACGAGGTTGGCAGGTTCATGAACACCATTCCATTCATGGTGGAAAAGAAGATTATGGTTATTGAAAACTGTGATTTTCTAACATCTAAAAAATCACTTTCATCTGATGATGAAAAGCATCTCTTAGGTTATTTGGACAACAGAATGGATGAAAACATTCTTATTTTCGATTGCTCGGGAATAAAAGCCGACAGCAGAAAGAAACTTTACAAGAAGATCAGCAAGACCGGGTCCATTGTAAAATATGACAAATTCAAGGAAAACGAACTTATTTCATGGATCAAGATGTATCTGGATAAAAGCAAAAGAAGAATGTCAGACAGCGATGTTCGATATCTTGCCCAGATAATCGGATACCTTGACTATGAAAGTGTATTGACTCTCTACGATGTAAGGAATGAACTGGACAAGCTTATAAGCAATACTGAGGAAGGTGGAAGCATAAGCAAATCTAATATAGACAATGTTACAACAATATCCATAGAGAACAATATTTTTAAGCTTGTGGATTTCATATGCGAGGGAAGTACAGACAGTGCCTTCAGGATGGTTTATGATATGATAGGGAAGAATGTGGCGGCACATTATATCTTTTACATGATATCGAGACATTACAGGCAGCTGCTTAGATTAAATCTCATGGAAAGGGACGGATATAGTTCCAATGAAATCACAAAGGCAATGGGTCTGAGACCTTTCAGCTACAACAAGATGAAAAAACAACAAAAGCAATTGTCCCATAAGAAGATTAAAAAGATATACGACATGTGTTTTGATTTCGACAAGAGGGTAAAAAAGGGACTCCTTGACATGGAAACGGGCATAGATATGATAATATCCGCCGCAAAAGAATAAAAGTGCAAAAAAATAAAAACCAGAATAATCTGGTTTTTTTATTTTGTTTACGCCATAGTGTTAAGTCTTTTAGTTAATCTGCTTACTTTTCTAGAAGCGGCTTTAGAGTGCATAGTGCTCTTTGCAGAAGCTATGCTTAACTTCTTCTGTAATACAATCAATAATTCTTTAGCCTCTTCTATGTTGTTTTCTTCAACAGAAGCTTCAAATTTCTTGATATAAGTTTTTATTTCAGATTTCCTTTTTTTGTTAATTGCATTTTTCTTTTCATTAACTAGAATTCTTTTTTTAGCTGATTTAATATTTGCCACGAAATTCACCTCCTCGGAAGTATAGTATTTATTTTATAATACTAATAATTATTAAATTTAAGCGACTTTAAAATTATACAGTCTTTGTTAGAAAAAATCAATAGAAAATTTTAAAAAACTAAAAAATAATCTTTCAAAGGAGTATAATATTTGATATAATTACATTCGGATTATAAAACATAGGAGGCAACAGTGCAAGATAAACAAAAATTCATTAGAAATTTTTCAATAATTGCTCATATAGATCATGGTAAATCAACTTTAGCAGATAGATTAATAGAAGAAACAGGATTACTCACGACAAGAGAGATGCATGAGCAGATTCTTGACAACATGGATCTGGAAAGAGAAAGAGGTATAACAATCAAGCTTCAGACTATCAGGCTTATATATAAAGCGAAGGATGGAAACGAGTATATACTTAACCTTATAGATACTCCTGGACATGTTGACTTCAGCTACGAGGTTTCAAGAAGTCTTGCAGCCTGCGAAGGAGCAGTACTTGTTGTGGATGCAGCTCAGGGAATAGAGGCTCAGACCCTTGCCAATGTATATCTAGCAGTAGAACAGGACCTTGAAATTGTTCCTGTAATAAACAAGATAGACTTGCCAAGTGCAAGACCCGACGAAATCAAGGAAGAGATAGAGGATGTAATAGGTCTTGAAGCACAGGATGCTCCTCTCATATCTGCAAAGGAAGGACTTAATATTGCTGATGTACTTGAAGCCGTTGTGATGAAGGTTCCTGCTCCTTCAGGTGACAGGGATGGAACATTGAAGGCTTTGATTTTCGATTCATATTATGATAGCTACAAGGGCGTAGTTGCATATATAAGGGTAAAGGAAGGAACTGTCAAAAAAGGAGACAGGATAAAAATGATGGCTACTGATTTCGATTTCGAAGTGGCAGAAGTTGGTATTCTTGCTCCTGGACAGGTTCCAAGGGATAAATTAAGTGCAGGAGAAGTTGGATATCTTGCTGCAAGCATCAAGAATGTTAAAAACTGTAGGGTTGGAGATACCATAACTTCAGCAGAACATCCGGCTAAAAATCCTTTGCCTGGATACAAGAAGGTTGTATCCATGGTTTACTGCGGACTGTATCCAGCAGACGGAGAAGATTTCAACAATATTAGAGATGCTCTTGAAAAGCTTCAGGTAAATGATGCTGCGTTGTCCTTTGAACCAGAAACTTCTGTTGCTCTTGGATTTGGTTTCAGATGCGGATTCTTGGGACTTCTTCATATGGAAATAATACAGGAAAGACTTGAAAGGGAATTTGACCTTAACATCATAGCATCATCACCAAGTGTTATATACAAGATACACAAGACTGATGGAACCATGATGAAGATGCAGAATCCTACAAACATGCCTTCTCCTGTAGAAATAGACTATATGGAAGAGCCTGTTGTAAAGGCAAGCATAATGACTCCTACAGACTATGTAGGTCCAATAATGGAGCTTTGCCAGAACAGGAGAGGTGAATTTCAAAATATGGAATATATAGAACAGACAAGGGTGATACTTCATTATAGACTTCCTCTAAATGAGGTAATATATGATTTCTTCGATGCCATCAAGTCAAAGACTAGAGGATATGCTTCCTTTGACTATGAACTGGAAGGATACCAGAGGTCAAATCTTGTTAAGCTTGACATTCTGATAAACAGTGAGCTTGTAGATGCATTTTCCATGATAGTCCATGAAGAAAAGGCATATGAAAGAGGAAGAATAATTGTAGAGAAGCTTAAGGATGTTATTCCAAGGCACATGTTCGTCGTACCTATCCAGGCAGCCATAGGTGGAAAAATAATAGCGAGAGAGACTGTTAAGGCAATGAGGAAGGATGTACTATCAAAATGCTACGGCGGAGATATATCAAGAAAGAAAAAGCTTCTTGAAAAACAGAAGGAAGGAAAGAAAAGGATGCGTCAGATTGGTAGCGTAGATGTTCCACAGGAAGCCTTCCTGACAGTTCTTAAATTTGATGATAGCAAATAGTGTGGAAAGACCATTTAAGGCATTGAAAAGATGATTATTTACAAAATCATTTAAAGAGTTGCAATTTTGTAGTGAGGTGAAAAATATTGAAAAACCTAGGACTATACATACATATACCTTTCTGTAAGAAAAAATGTCTCTATTGCGATTTCTGTTCTTTTGTGGATTTGGATGAGCCGACAGAAGACAAGTATATCAAAGCACTCGTTGAAGAGCTTAAGCTTTATTCAAAAAGACTTGAAAAACATGTAGTTGATACCGTATTCATAGGAGGAGGGACTCCCTCCTTGTTTAAGGGCAGTAGCATTGAATATTTGATGAAGAATGTATATGAAAACTTAAGGATTGCTAAAGACTGTGAAGCTACAATAGAAATCAATCCAGGAACAGTAGATGATAATAAAGTACAGGCATACAAAAAAGCAGGCATTAACCGCATAAGCATGGGAGTACAAAGCCTTGATGACGAAGTCCTTAAGAAAATAGGCAGGATCCACAACAGGGATGACGTATTTAGAACTCTTAAAATTTTGAAGGAAACGGGATTTGAAAACATTAGCGCAGATATAATATTCAACCTACCAGGACAGAATGTGGAATCTCCGGTCAATGATTTAAAGGAAATACTTGAAACAGGAATCAAGCATGTTTCATATTATTCACTTAAACTGGAAGAAAGTACACCTCTTTACAAGATGCATGAGAGAGGTGAAGCTAGTGTTTGCGATGACGAAGACGAAAGAGAAATGTATTATGCTGGCAGAAGGGTAATGGCCGATAAAGGTTTTTGTCAATATGAGATTTCAAACTTTGCCTTAAAAGGCTTTGAAAGCAGACATAACCTAAAGTATTGGAATAGAGAGGAATACCTTGGTCTTGGACTGTCGTCACACTCATGTATTGACGAGGTGCGTTTTTCAAACACTCTTGACCTTAATGAATATTTAAAAAACATTGATTCGGGTAATCTTGTCTATGAAACAGTAGAGGAAATAGATGAAAGTGAATCGGAATGGGAATACATGATTCTTGGTCTGAGAAAAACTTCGGGAATATCATATAAAGATTACAAAAACAATATTAAAAAGAATTTGACTTATTTTAATGAAAAAATTGAAATATTGGTTGAAAAAGGGCTTGTTATTAATGAGGGAAAGTCAATCAGACTCACAGAGAAAGGTCTTGATTTATCAAACACGGTGTTTATTGAATTAATGCCGGATTAAATCTTATGAAAAATGCACATTGGTATTGACAAAACCAATAGTTAGTAGTATCTTATTGCTATGAGCTTAGCACTCATCCGGGCAGAGTGCTAACAGAGGAGCTGATAAAATGGAATTAAATGATAGAAAAATCAAAATATTGAAAGCCATAGTCAGCAGTTATATTCACGAAGGTGAAGCCATTGGTTCCAGAACTATTTCTAAAAAATACGATCTTGGTATAAGTTCTGCAACTGTAAGGAATGAAATGTCAGATCTTGAAGAATTGGGATTTTTAGTTCAACCCCATACCTCTGCCGGAAGGGTGCCAACTGACAAAGCCTACAGACTTTATGTAGACAAAATCATTAGAAACAGTTCAATGAACAAATACAATGAACAGATAAAGAAAATTCTTCAGGGAGAAATTGATGAAATGGAAAAATTCATCAGAAATTCAGCGAGAATTTTATCACAGTTCACGAAATACACATCCTTTGTAATGACACCACAGCTTAAGGAATCAAAGCTTAAGAGGATACAACTTGTACCAATTTCGGAAAACAAGTTATTGATGGTCATTGTAACTGAAAACAACCTTGTGAAAAATGTAATACTTAATATGAAGATACCAGTACCAGAGGACCAGATGAACAGGATTTCAAATCTTTTGACGCAAAAGCTTGAAGGAAGGCAATTGAAATCTTTGGACAAGGATTTGTACAACCATATATCGAAAGAGATTTATTCAATCAGAGAATCTTTTGATGATAAATTTGACGATGTGTTTATGCTTCTTCTCAATACCATGAAGCAATATGAAAAGGTTGATGTATATTACGATGGATTGACAAATATTTTAAATTATCCAGAATACAGCAATACTGAAAAAGCTAAAGAGCTTCTTTCCTTCATGGAAGACAAGAAATCAATGGCAAGTGTTCTCATGGATGAAACCGGGGAGGATCTGGCAGTATCCATTGGAAATGAGAACAAATACGATGAAATCAAACAGTGCAGTGTAGTTTCAGCCACATACAAGCTTAATGGTATGATCATAGGCAAGATAGGGTTAATAGGACCTACACGGATGGATTATAAAAATGTAATATCCATGGTTAAGGCACTGTCCTTAAATGTCAATAGACTGATAGAGGAAAATTATATAGATATAGCAAGGAGTGATACAGATGAGCAAAAAGGAAAAGGATGAGGTAATAGAGGAAGTGTCTGAAGAAATTAAAGACATTGAATCTAAAGAAGCAGATGAAATTGAAGAAGTAGAAGTAGAAGAAATTGAAGAAGAAGAAATCGAAGAAGAAGAAAGTCAGGTAGAAGAACCTGAAGAGGAAAAAGACGATATGAATACAAAACTTTTAAGACTGCAGGCTGACTTTATCAACCACAAGAACAGGGCTGACAAGGAAAAAACGAGAATATATTCATCAGCCATTGAAGATGTAGTTTGTGAAATGCTTACAGTTCTAGATAATTTTGAAAGAGCACTTGATGCACCTGATGACAATGGCAGCTTCAAGGAAGGTGTACAAATGATATTTGACCAGTTTAAACAAACCCTTAACAAAAGAGGTTTGGAAGAAATAGATGCTTTGGGAGCCGGTTTCGACCCTGCATTGCACCACGGAGTAATGTCCGAAGAGGTTGAAGGTACTGAAGCAGACATAGTACTGGAAGTTTTACAAAAAGGATACAAAATGAAAGAAAAAATAATCAGACCAAGTATGGTTAAAGTTTCTAGATAATATCAAGGAGGATTAAGATGAGTAAAGTAATAGGAATTGATTTAGGTACAACGAATTCATGTGTTGCAGTAATGGAAGGTGGAGAAGCGGTTGTCATTCCAAATGTAGAAGGCAAGAGAACTACTCCTTCAATAGTAGCATTTACAAAAGATGGTGAAAGACTGGTAGGTGAAACTGCCAAAAGACAGGCGGTTACTAACCCCGACAATACTGTTGCGTCAATAAAAAGACATATGGGAACAGATCATAAGGTTTCAATAAACGGTAAAACATATACACCACAGGATATTTCGGCTTTTATTCTTCAAAAATTGAAGGCAGATGCTGAAAGCTATCTTGGCGAAACAGTAAATGATGCTGTAATCACAGTACCTGCATATTTCTCTGACAGTCAAAGACAGGCAACAAAGGATGCAGGAAAAATAGCAGGACTAAATGTTAAAAGAATTATAAACGAGCCTACTGCAGCTTCTTTGGCTTACGGTATAGACAAGGAAGACACTATGCAGACAATAATGGTATTCGACCTTGGTGGAGGTACATTTGATGTATCAATCCTTGAAATAGGCGAAGGAGTATTTGAGGTCAAGTCTACAAACGGAATTAATCACCTTGGTGGAGATGATTTCGATGAAAGACTTGTCAACTTTATAGCTGAACAGTTCAAGAAAGAGAACGGAGTAGATCTTAAGAAAGACAAGATGGCTCTTCAAAGACTTAAGGAAGCTGCAGAGAATGCAAAGAAGGAATTGTCGTCGACAATGTCTTCAAACATAAATCTTCCGTTTATTACAGCTACTCAGGAAGGACCAAAGCACATGAACATGGACATTTCAAGAGCAAAGTTCAATGAAATGACAAGTGAACTTGTAGACATGACGAAGGATCCTATAAGAAAGGCTCTTGCAGACGCAAAGCTAACTGCTTCAGACATTGATAAGGTAATACTTGTAGGTGGATCAACAAGAATACCTGCAGTACAGGACGCTGTTCAGAAACTTACAAGCGAGCCTCATAAAGGGGTTAATCCTGACGAGTGTGTTGCTCTTGGAGCTGCAATCCAGGGTGGAGTTCTTACTGGAGAATTCGGAAATGAAATTCTTCTTGTAGACGTTACTCCTCTTTCTCTAGGAATAGAGACTCTTGGATCAGTTGCAACCAATCTTATAGAAAGAAATACAAGAATACCAACAAAGAAAAGCCAGATTTTCTCTACAGCGGCAGATAACCAAACAGCTGTTGATATACATGTTCTTCAAGGTGAAAGACAGATGGCTTCAGACAATATTTCATTGGGAAGATTCCAGCTTACAGGAATACCACCTGCACAAAGGGGAATTCCTCAAATAGAAGTAACATTTGACATTGATGCCAATGGTATAGTTAATGTTTCAGCTAAGGACAAGGGAACTGGTCAAGAGCAGAAAATAACAATAACAGCGTCTACAAATCTTTCTGATGATGAAATCGACAAGAAGGTTAAGGAAGCTGAGCAGTTTGCAGAAGATGACAAGAAGAAAAAAGAAGATATAGAAGTTAGAAATAATGCAGACAACATGATTTATCAGACAGAAAAAAGTATGAAAGACCTTGGAGACAAGCTTTCTGCTGAAGAGACTGCATTGACTAATGGACAAATCGACGAACTCAAAAAAGCGATAGAATCAAATGTAACTGAAGACATCAAGGCAAAGCTTGATTCACTTACAGAAGAATTCAATAAGCTTGCACAAAAAATATATCAAGAAACAGCACAGGAACAGGCTGCTCAAGAGGGACAACCACAGGATGCAGGTGCAGAAGAAGCAGAAGACGTTGTAGATGCAGAATATGAGGTCGTAGATGATGATGAAGAGAGTCAAAGCTAAATCTTTAGATTTAGCTTTGCTCTAGTCCATATTTTAATGGTGGTGAATAAATGAGTAGTAAAAGAGATTATTATGATGTACTTGGTGTCGGAAAAGATGCGGACAATACAGATATAAAGAAGGCATTTAGGAAAAATGCGAAAAAGTACCATCCTGATTTGAATCCTGACAATCATGAATCGGAAGTCAAATTTAAGGAAGTTAATGAAGCATACGAAGTGCTCAGCGATGAAGAGAAAAGAGAAAAATATGACAGATTTGGACATTCTGCATTTGAAAACGGCGGACAGGGACATGGTGGTGCTGGTGGATTTGGCGGAGCTGGTGGATTTGAAGATATTTTCGGTGATATTTTCGGCGATGTGTTCGGAGGCGGAGGAGCTAGACAAAGAAGACAGGGACCTAGAAAGGGCGCTGATCTCAAGATAAGGCTCAATATCTCCTTTGAAGATGCTGCATTCGGTACGAAAAAAGAAGTCAAGGTCTCAAGAATGGAAACATGTTCGCACTGCAGTGGAGACGGTGCAGAACCAGGAACATCCAGGAAGACCTGTACAACATGTAATGGTGCGGGGAGTGTAAGAACTGTTCAGAATACACCTTTCGGACAATTTGCTAATGTGAGTACTTGTCCTACCTGTAAAGGTAGTGGAAAGATAATAGAAGAGCCTTGTAATGTTTGTCATGGTACAGGTAAGGAAAAGATAGCAAGAAAGATAACAATAAATATACCAGCAGGAGTGGATTCCGATTCAATCATACCTTTGAGGGGAGAAGGAAACCACGGAGAAAAGGGAGCACCTCCTGGAGACCTTTATGTTTACCTAGGTGTTAAGCCCCACAAGTTCTTCAACAGGGACGGATATGATATCTGGTACGATATGCCTGTATCATTCGTTACAGCTTCTCTGGGCAATACTGTTGAAGTACCAACTCTTGAAGGAAAGGTAAAATACCAAATTCCAGAAGGAACGCAGACAGGTACTGTATTCAGACTTAGAAACAGAGGTATAGAACATCTTAGAGGTGGAGGAAAAGGCGACCAGTATGTAAAGGTTGTAATAAATACTCCAACAAAGCTTACAGATAAGCAGAAAGAGATATTGATGAGTTTTGCAAAAGAATTCGGTGAAAAAATCGAACCTCATAAAAAAGGAATATTTGATAAAGTAAAAGATGCTTTTAGTTAGGAGAGTGCAGTTATTTGAAATGGATTGAAATTGTTATAAAAACCACTTACGAGGCAAAGGAAGCTGTTACAAACATACTTCATGAAGCAATGGTTGAAGGTATTGTCATAGAAGATCCCAATGATATTCTTAACCTTTTGAAGGAAGATGAAAAATGGGACTATCTTGATGAAGATCTGGCCAAGGACTATTATGATGGTGTTGTAATCAAGGGCTATTTTGAATATGATGACAGTTGGAATGAGAAGAAGGATTTTATCAAGGAAAGAATAAACATGCTGCCCAGATATGATTTAGATATAGGTTCTACTGAAATTGAAGTTCAAGACATAGCGGACAGAGATTGGAACAGTGAGTGGAAGAAGCATTTCAAACCTTTCAAACTTGGAAACAATGTTATAATCAAGCCTACATGGGAGGAATACTCTCAAAAGGAAGGGGAGATTATAATTGAAATTGATCCTGGAGCTGCATTTGGTACGGGAATTCATGAAACAACTTCTTTGTGTATAGAACAACTGGAAGGTAAAATAGATTCTGAAAGCATGGTTCTCGATATTGGTACGGGAACTGGAATTCTGGCAATATTATCATCTAAGCTTGGTGCAAGGAATGTTCTTGGAATAGATATTGACGATGATTCCGTAAGGATTGCAAAGGAAAATGTTGAAGTGAACGACTGTTTTAATGTGGATATAAGAAAAGGCAATCTGCTTAACAAGATAAACTACGAAGCCGACATTGTTGTAGCAAACATAACGGCGGATATAATAATTAAAATGGTAAGCCAGCTGGCAAGTGTCTTGAAGAATGGAGGAATTTTCATTTCTTCCGGAATATTGGCTACAAAGGCTGATAATGTAAGAACTGCCCTTGTGGGAAATAATTTTGAAATAGTAGAGACTCTTATAAAAGGCGAATGGGCTGGAATTACAGCAAGGTTGAAGTAATATGAATAGATTTTTTATAGATGAATGCAATGGAAAAACCGCCCTTTTGAAAGGCGGCGATTTCAAGCATTGTAAAAGCGTATTAAGATTAAGAGAAAATGACGAGGTTTATCTCGTAATAGATAAAAAAGAGTACATCGGCAGAATTGAAAGTTTTGGCGATGATACTGTTTTTTGTGCTGTTGTTGGAGAAAGCAAATATAAAAGGGAATCAGACCTTAGGATAAATCTCTTTCAGTGCTTGCCAAAAGCAAGCAAGATGGAGCTTATAGTGCAGAAAAATACTGAAGTAGGAGTATCCACTATAATTCCCGTAGTCAGTCACCGTACTATTGTGAAGCTTTCCGAAAAGTCCAGGGAACGCAAAAAAGTGGACAGATGGAACAAGATAGCAATGGAGGCGGCAAAGCAGTCCATGAGGAATATTGTTCCTCTCGTTGAGGATATAGTTTCCTTCAAGGAGATGCTATCCATTTTAAAGGAAAAAGGCGGGGATATAATAGTGCCCTATGAAAATGAAGACAATCTTGGTCTTAATGATGTAGAGTTGGAGTCAGATATTGCAAATGTAATAATAGGACCTGAAGGCGGATTTGAAGAATCTGAAATTGAAGAGCTGAAAAATGTTGGAGCTAGGGTTGTAACTCTTGGACCAAGAATTCTAAGGACTGAAACAGCTGGAATTGTAATAAATTCAATACTAATGTATAAAACTAAAAATATTTAGGTGATTAAATGAATGTATCGTTTTACACCTTGGGATGCAAGGTTAATCAATTTGAAACTGACGCAATGATGCAAATGTTTGAAAACAGGGGATATAAGATTATAGATCCTTGTGAAGATACTGATGTTTTCATTGTGAACTCATGTACAGTTACTGCTGCCAGCGACAAGAAGACAAGAAACCTTGTGAAGAGGTCAAGAAAGCTTAATGGAGAAGGCGTTGTAGTTCTTGCAGGATGCTATGCCCAGGGCAGACAGGATGAACTGAAAGAAGAAGACAATATAGACATAGTGGTAGGAACAAAGCACAAGGACAGTATTGTTGATTTTGTTGTGGAATATTTTGAATCTAAACATCATCTTTACAGGGTGGATGAATTCAAGCCAAGGGAAAAATATGAAGAAATGACAATATCGCACACCTCTGAACGTACAAGGGCTACTATAAAGATACAGGACGGATGCAGGCAGTTTTGCACCTACTGTATAATCCCCTATGTAAGGGGACCGGTTAGAAGCAGGGAAATAAAAGATATAACCGACGAGATTCTAAGGCTTCATTCCAATGGATACAAGGAAATTGTATTCAATGGCATTCATATGACATCATATGGAACAGACCTTGAGGATACGAAGTTGGAAGATCTTGTTGATGCTATAAACAAACTGAAACTAGAAGATATTAGATTCAGGTTTGGATCCCTTGAGCCTGGCATAATAAGCTCTAAATTCATGGAGAAGCTTGTGGAAGGTAGCTTTTGCGACCATTTTCACCTATCCCTGCAAAGCGGATCAGATACTGTTCTTGAAAGAATGAACAGAAGGTATGATACGTATGAATACCGTGAAAAAGTCAAGTTAATAAAATCGTATATGCCTCAAGTTGGTATAACCACCGACATAATAGTAGGGTTTCCAGGTGAAACCCAAGAGGAATTTGAGGAAACTTGCAGATATGTTGAAGATATAAGATTTTCAAAGGTTCATATCTTTCCGTTCTCTCCAAGGAAGGGAACAAAGGCTTTTGATATGGACAACAAGGTCCTAAACCAGGTCAAGAAGCATAGGGCCAGGACTCTTGGTGAAATATGTGAAAAAACCGCTGAAGTATTCTACAGCGATTTTATAGGAAAAAAATTGGATGTGCTATACGAGAGTTTAAACGATTCAGGTGAATATATAGGTCATTCGAGCAATTATTTGACAGTATTGACTAAATCGTCATCGGATTTGCATAATTCGAGAAAAAACGTTAGAATGAGTTATAGCGACAACAGTTTTTTATATACAGAGGAGGTGTAAGTGTGAAGGATTGTTTGTTTTGCAAGATAGCAAATAAGGAAATTCCTTCAGATGCAGTTTTTGAAAACGAAGATGTATTTGCTTTTAATGATATTAATCCAGAAGCGCCGGTTCATATTCTGGTAGTTCCAAAAATTCATATTACGTCGTTAAACGACGTAAGTGAAGAAAACAGCAAGTATATAAGCAGGATTTTTGAAGTAATTCCAGAGATAGCTAGAAAGACTGGAATTGACAAATCAGGCTACAGAATCGTCTCAAATTGCGGTAAAGATGCCATGCAGACTGTTAATCATATTCATTTCCATATATTGGGAAAAAGATCCTTGCAATGGCCTCCGGGTTAAAATTGTAAAATAACTGTTGTAATATTTCGAATCACAATGTATACTATACAAGTGCAATTTGAGTATTGTAAAAATAGAATTACGAAGGGAGGGTCGCAAATGACAGAAGTAAAAGTTAGAGAAAATGAGTCTTTAGATAATGCTTTAAAGAGATTCAAAAGACAATGTGCTATCACTGGCGTTCTCTCTGAAGCAAGAAAACGAGAGCATTACGAAAAGCCAAGCGTTAAAAAGAAGAACAAAGCTGAAGCTGCTAAAAGAAAAAGAAATAAAAAAAGTAGTAGTAGATAATTGAGGTGACGTTATGTCTTTAAAAGAGAAGCTCATGATAGATATGAAAGCTTCAATGAAAAATAAAGACAAGGTAAGAAAAAATACCGTAACCATGGTTAGAGCAGCTGTAAAGCAGTCCGAGGTTGACAACCGAGTGGAACTTGAAGATGAGGATGTCTTAGGCATCATTATTAAACAGGTTAAGCAGAGAAAGGACAGCATTGAAGATTTTAAGGCTGGCGGAAGAGATGATTTGGTTACGCTTACTGAAGAGGAAATATCCATATTGACTGAATACTTACCGCTGCAACTAGGAGCTGAAGAGCTTGAAGAAATAGTTGTTCAAGCTATCAAGGATACCGATGCACAGTCCAAAAAGGACATGGGCAAGATTATGGGCAAAGTAATGCCTGTAATCAAAGGTCGAGCAGATGGTAAACAAGTTAATCAGATAGTTATGAAGTACTTCGGTTAAATCCGGCTGAATGATTTCATTTGAAATCACAAATCCGGCTTGTTAATTAAAAAAATAGACCCGTAAAGGGTCTTTTTTTTATGTAAGAGACGAAGGTCTCCAAGGTTTTATATAAGAGACGTCGATTTTCACGTCTCCATATAGTTCGATTTTAGAAGCGTTTATGCAAGTTCTAATGCGATTTCCATCATGTCCGTTAAAGTTTTTTCTCTTTCTTCAGATGTTGTAAGCTCATGTGTAACGAGACTGTCGCTTACTGTGAGTATTGCAAGGGCATTGGCTCCAAGCTTTGCTGCATTCATGTAAAGGGCGGCAGCTTCCATTTCAACTCCCATGATACCCATGGCAGCCCATTTTTTCCAGGCATCAGGATTTGCATCGTAAAAAATGTCGCTGGAAAGTATGTTTCCAACCTTGACAGGTATGTTTTTGCTGTCTGCAGTCCTCTTGGCCCTTTCTAGAAGATCGTATGATGCTGTTGGTGCAAAGGTTCCCGGTAGGTCGTACTGAGATGCGTAGTTTGAATTAGTAGATGCGCTCATTGCCAGCAATACGTCCCTTACCTTTACGTTTTCGTTGAAGGAACCGCAGGATCCTATTCTAATGAGGTTTTTAACTCCATAGTCCACAATAAGTTCGTGGGAGTATATGCCTATGGACGGCATGCCCATACCTGTTCCTTGAACAGATATTCTTTTGCCCTTGTAGTAGCCTGTGTATCCATACATTCCTCTTATTTCGTTGTAGCACACCGGATTTTCAAGATATTTTTCAGCCACGAACCTGGCTCTCAATGGATCTCCCGGCAATAATATTGTTTCAGCGATGTCTCCTTGTTTTGCGCCTATATGTACAGTCATTAGCATTCCTCCTATAAAACAATTTTATCAGAGAAAACCGCTAAATACAAATCGTTTATACATCATATTTATAGAAAAAATACATGACTTGTGATATCATAAAGATACGTTTTATGACCAAGGAGGATTAATGGACAATTTCGAAAAACGGTTGAGCATAAACAATAGTAAAACGGTTCAAATATTATTTGGACAGATGGACAGCAATATCAAACAGATTAGAGAGCTCTTTAATATAGATTTGCTTGTAAGAGAAAATGACTTGAAGATTGTAGGAAAGGAACAGGATGTTAAAACAGTAGCAAAAATGCTGGATGAAATAATAATCGCCATCGAAAAGGATGGGAAAGTGTCCCAGGATAAATTTAACTATTTAATGAGACATTATGCAGAAGGCAATACTGAAAGGGTCAGCGAATATCTTAATGATATAGTTACTGTAACCTCCACCGGCAAGATGATAAAGTCAAAGACAATAGGTCAGAAGATATATGTAGATAATATCAGAAAGAACGATATCGTTTTGGGTATTGGACCTGCAGGTACTGGAAAGACATATCTTGCTGTAGCAATGGCAGTAGATGCATTCAGGAATAAGGAAGTTAAAAGGATTATCCTTACAAGACCTGCAGTGGAGGCCGGTGAAAAGCTGGGATTCCTTCCGGGAGACCTTCAAGACAAGGTGGATCCTTATCTTAGACCGCTTTACGATGCCTTATTTGAAATTATGGGTGCTGAAAACTATATGAGAAATCTTGAAAAGGGATTGATAGAAGTAGCGCCACTGGCATACATGAGGGGAAGGACAATAGATTCAGCTTTTATAATACTTGACGAGGCTCAAAACACAACCAAGGAACAGATGAAGATGTTTCTTACAAGGCTAGGCTACGGTTCAAAGGCTGTTGTTACTGGAGATGTTACACAGATAGACTTGCCGGCTGGGAAGAAATCCGGACTTAAGCAGGTTGAAGGAATACTTAAGAATGTAAAAGGGATATCATTCATATATTTTGACAAAAAAGATGTAGTGAGGCACAAATTGGTTCAGGACATCATAGGTGCATATGAAGAATTTGAAAAAAACAAGGATAGAGAGGAAAAGAGAATAAATGGAAATTCTAATAGATAACAGGACTGAGGGATGGGAAATCAACCAGGATGAAATAAAGCTTATAGACACTGTTTGTGAGACAACCTTCAACCATTTGGGAGACAAGACAAATTTCGAGGTGAGCATTTCTTTTGTTACAAACGAAGAAATAAGGGAGCTGAACAGAACATACAGAAACAAGGACTCTGCAACTGATGTATTGTCTTTCCCAATGGAAGAGGAGTTCGAACTGGATTTTGAAAACACAATTCTAGGAGATGTGGTCATTTCAGTTGACAGAATAAGAGAGCAGGCGGAAGAATTTAAACACTCCTTCCAAAGGGAACTGTCATACCTTTTAGTGCATTCCCTTCTTCATCTTTTGGGATTCGATCATATTGAGGAAGATGAAAAACTAGAGATGAGAAAAGAAGAAAAGGAAATAATGGACAAATTGAAAATATACAAATAGACTAAATGGCGTAAGGAGAAATTATGCTTAGAAAACTTATTATTCTTATAATAATTGCATTGGTTGTAACTTCATGCAGTCCAAAGGTTGATGAGCCGGACAAGGTTCAGGAAATTGAAAACGGTGAAGATGTGACTGGAGGAGAAGATTCAGAGGGCAATGAAGGAGATGTTGACGATTCCGACAACAACGACTCTGTAGACAATCAGGATTCAGAAGACGAAGACCAGGAAGATGAAGTTGTCATGATTGATGGAGTAATTTCGCCCTTGAGCGGGATTCTCTTTGAAAGGGAACAGACTGAGAACAGACCTGTAAGTATAATGCTTGACAATCACCCATCGGCAAGATGGCAGGCAGGAATTTCCAAGGCTGAGGTGGTTTACGAATGTGAGGTTGAATATCCATATACTAGATATATGGCAGTTTTCATGTGTGAAGCACCAGAACATATTGGACCAGTAAGAAGCGCAAGACCTTATTACTTGAGATATGCCCTTGAATATGATTCTATGTATGTTCATGTAGGAGGAAGTCAGGAAGCCCTTGGTACTATTGTTGATTACAACATGGCTGATCTTGATGGACTAACAAGTGGCGAATTTTGGAGATACTACAAAACTGGAAAAGAGATTCCAAACAATATGTATACTGCTATGGAAAATATAAGGTCGGCACAGTCATACCTTAAATATAGACAGAGTGGAGATTTTGAAGGATTCAAGTTTAACGAAGAGCTTGCAGGACTGGATTCTCTTTATGGAGATGCAGTAGACTGTATTGACCTTAAGATTATTTACAACAAGTCATATGCTGTTGACTATGAATATAGCAGCGACGGAGATTACAAACGCTATGTAAATGGAGAAAGACAACTGGATGAGTATTATGAGGAAAAAATCAATGCTGCAAATATTATAATACAGAAGGTAAACAAGGAAGTAGTGGATAATTACGGAAGAATTCATCTAAATACCGTTTCAGATGGAACAGGATATTTCATAACAGATGGAAAATGCATTGATATCACTTGGAAGAAGGATTCATACAGAAGCAAGACTATGTATCTGGATTCAAGAGGTAATGAAATAACACTAAATCCTGGACAGACATGGATACAGGTGATTTCACAGAACTCATCGGTTGAATTCTAGGGAGGGACAATGGAAGTAGTAAAACTAATAAAAAGGGCTATTGAAGCAAGGGAAAAAGCCTATGTCCCATATTCTGGATTCAAGGTGGGCGCAGCAATATTGACAAAGGAAGGAAAAGTCTTTACTGGATGCAATATAGAATCGGCATCATATTCGCCTACTATCTGTGCAGAAAGAACGGCTTTAGCCAAGGCTGTATCAGAAGGGTACAGGGATATTGATACGGTAGTAGTTGTTGGAAGTTTTGAAAAGCTTTCTTATCCCTGTGGCGTTTGCAGACAGATGATCAGAGAATTTGGAGAAGATATTAAAATAATAGTGGCAAAGAGTACTGAAAAATACAAGGAATACACCATCAGGGAACTTCTCCCTGAAAGTTTTGGACCGGAGGATTTGGAAAATGAGTGAGTTTAAATCAGGATTTGTAACAGTAGTAGGAAGACCTAATGTAGGGAAATCCACTTTAATCAACTATATGGTAGGCGAGAAGATAGTAATAACGTCAGACAAGCCACAGACTACCAGGAACAAGATAAGGGCTGTATACACCGATAAGGAAGCCCAGATAGTATTTATAGATACACCGGGTATACACAAGGGCAATAGCAAGCTTAGTAACTTCATGAAGTCAGAAATAGACGGTGCATTGGAGGATATGGATGTTCTCATATTCATCACAGATGAGAAGAACAAGCTTGGACCTGGAGACAAATATATAATAGAAAAGGTTAAGGATATGGCAATACCTAAGATTGCCTTGGTTAATAAATCAGACATGTACAAGGACAATTTTTCTGTAGCAGAAGAAATAAAAGAAATGAATATATTTAATGATGTAATAAGGATTTCTGCTACGACAGGTAAGAATATATACAGGATTGTTGATTTCATAAAGGAAAACATCAGTGAAGGACCACAGTATTTCCCTGAAGACTATATAACGGACAGGCCTGAATGGTTTGTCATTTCAGAATTAATAAGGGAAAAGGCATTGCTTGAGCTTGAAGATGAAGTGCCGCACGGCGTGGGTATAATGATAGATAAAATCGAAGAGAGAAAAAATAAAAACATGATAGATGTTTATGCAGTTATTCTTTGTGAGAGGAAATCCCATAAGGGAATTATAATCGGCAAGGGTGGAAGCAAGCTGACTACCATAGGTAGAAAAGCAAGACTAGATATTGAAAGACTTCTTGGAACCAAGGTATATCTAAATCTTTGGGTGAAAATCGATAAGAATTGGAGAGACAATGAAAGGACGCTTAAGGAACTTGGATACAAGAACTGGTAATTAGATATGTCTGCTAGTAATGAAATAATAATACTTAAAGAAGTCAAGTATAAAGATAATGACAAGATACTCCACTGTTTCAGCAGAAGTATGGGTAAGATTACTGTAATGGCTAAAAATTCCAGAAAAACAAATAGTAAGAACTTGTCACTTACCCAGACTTTGAGCCATATTTCTGTTGAGCTGTATAAAGGAAAGGGCATGTATAGTCTGTCAGATGGAGAAGTATTAAACAGTTTCTATAGTTTGAAGAATGACTACGATGGATTCGTCTATGCAAGCTATATCGTTGAAATACTAAATCATGTACTTCAGGAAAATGAGAATTATTCAAAAGTATTCGATATGACTGTAAAGCTGTTCACTATGCTGTCTGAATCCGCTGAAAACATTGAAGTTCTTATAGCTGCCTATGAAATCAAGCTTGTAAGCATACTTGGATTCAAGCCCTGGCTTGAGTCATGTATATCCTGTGGAAGGGAAGATGGGAAATACGCCTTTTCTATTCCTGAAGGAGGACTCGTTTGCTGTAACTGTCGTGAAAAAGGACAAAATTATGTCTATCTCAACAGCGGTGATATTGATTGTTTGAAGCTTCTTCTCTTGTCAAGGTTTGATGATATGGGAAAAGTGGATATTTGCAGTGAAAAGATGTTGAAGCTCATAGGATTTTATTTCAGGTACCACATTGGGAAAAATAATTTCAAATCCCTAAAACTTCTTGGAGGTAATGGTAATGTTTGATGATCTAAAAAAAGTTGATGAAATAATAAAGAGAACAAACTGCGGATATGAAGAGGCGAGAGAGGCTCTTCTCAAAAGTGAAGGCGACCTTTTAGGTGCAATAATAGATGTTGAAAGAAAAAAATCCACTGAAGAGAAATTAAAAGCGAAAAGCGAAGATGTCATTGATGAAATCAAAAAGGCAATAGTGGATGCAAATGCGGCAAAACTTGTTGTTAAAAAGGGTGATGAAACACTTATAAACATTCCAGTTTCTGCAGGTATAATTGGGGCAGTTTTAGCACCGCTCTTCAGTGTTGCGGGAATTACTGCAGCCATGGTAAGCAACTATGAGTTTGATGTCTATACAAAAGATGGCAAACAAATAAACCTGAACAACAAACTTGAAGAATCGTTGAGCAAAATTGATAAATCCATAAGCAAAATTAAAGATGAACTTAATATGAAAAAAAAGTAAATATTATGTTGACATATGGTGTCTATGGTGATAAGTTATTATTAAAATTAAAGTGCTATGATGGAAGATAATATCTGATTGAGCAATCAAGAGATTTAGGGATGGTGTGAACCTAATTTGCAAGATTATGAGAATGGAGTTCCTGAGCATATTCTACTGAGAGGACATTTATGTCAAGTAGGGTGGAACCGCGGAATTTAATTTCGTCCCTATACAAG
>NZ_CEZJXU010000008.1:0-6527 GCF_983023055.1 Dethiosulfatibacter sp.
AGTAAATTTTAATGTAAGTTTATATCATAATAATCTATAAATCTTCATTACTTAGTTATAATTATTGCATTATTTAACACAGGTTTGAACCATTTAAAAAAATTACAAATGTAAAAAAAACCGTCTTCGAATGACGGTTTTTTTTACATTTGTGGAGCATACTTCTTGAAGTAACTGAAAATAGCGTCTTAGTAATTGGCATGATATTTGCAATAATATTAAGTATAAATGATAAAAAAATAGGGTTTTTGAGATAAAAGACGGTATATGAGGTGGATTATAAAAGGAAAGATACTAAACATACAGAAATTTTCAATTCATGACGGACCAGGCATAAGGACCACTGTATTTATGAAGGGATGTCCCTTGAAATGCAGATGGTGCCATAACCCTGAAAGTATAAGTTATGGAATAGATATAATGATAGACAGGGATAAGTGCATATCCTGTGGAAGCTGTGCGGAACATTGTGAAAGTGGAGCCTTAAAAATGGTTGATGGACCTAAGGGCAAGACTCTTGTAGCAGATAATAGTCTTTGTACGGACTGCGGAAAATGCGAACTCTTTTGTCTAAATGAGGCAATAACCATAGCGGGAAAGGATATGGAGGTTGAAGAGGTTTTTAAGGAACTTTCAAAGGACAGGCTTTTCTATGAGGAATCTAAAGGAGGCGTAACTTTTTCAGGTGGAGAGCCTCTCACCCAAGTGGATTTTCTGGTTGACATACTGAAGAAGCTCAAAGAGGAAAAGATTCATACTGCAGTTGATACTTGTGGACATGTACCCTTTGAAAATTTTGAAATAATCATGGAGTATACGGATGTATTCCTTTATGATTTGAAAATTGGAGACGAAAAGAAACATCTTGAATACACAGGTATTTCAAATAAAAAAATAATTGAAAATCTTCAGAAGCTTTCGAATTCGGGAGCTGAGATAAATATAAGGATGATAATGGTCGAAGGTGTTAACTCATCAGAGGAAGACATTGAGAAGGCTATTGGAATATTAAAGAATATAAATGTCAGTAATATTAACATACTTCCATATCACAATATATCAACGCACAAGTACAGAAAACTGGGAATTGGATATGAAGAAAGTGGAATGAAAGTGCCATCCAATGCAAGAATGGAAGAAATTAAGAAAAGACTTGAAAACAACGGGTATAAAGTCGTTGTTGGAGGCTGAAAAGCGGAAAGGAGAATAAGATATGAGAGGATCAACTGAAAGAATAAAAAGATTAAGAGAAAAAAGTACAACAACACAGCCCAGACTTAGTACAGAAAGAGCTGTTTATCTTACTGAAACATACAAGAAGTATTACGGAGAAGAGTCGGTACCTGTACTTAGGGCACTTGCTTTTAAGAACTACCTTTCAAACAGAAAGCTTTATATTGGAGAGGATGAGCTTATAGTAGGAGAAAAAGGAGCATCGCCACAGACAGCTCCTACATTCCCGGATCTTTGCTGTCACGAAATGGAAGACCTTGAGGTAATGGATGATAGAAAATACATATCATTTAATGTAAGTGACGAGGACAAGAAAATACATGAAGAAGAAATAATACCATATTGGCATAATAAGTCCATAAGGTATAAGATAATTAAAAACATGACAGAGGAATGGAGAAATTGTTACCAGGCTGGAATGTATACGGAATTCATGGAGCAAAGAGCTCCGGGACATACCGTTGCAGATGATAAGATATACAGAAAGGGATTTTTGGATTTCAAAAATGAAATACAGGAATCAATAGACAACCTTGATTACTTCAATGATAGTGAAGCCCATGACAAGAAGCAGCAGCTTGAAGGAATGAAAATATCCTGTGATGCAATAATGGAGTATGGAAGAAGATATGCAAAATATGCAAGGGAGCTTGCTGAAAATGAAGAAAACGAAACGAGAAAAGAGGATCTGTTGTGGATAGCAAACAATTGTGACACAGTACCTGCAAACAAACCCGAAACATTTGCACAGGCAATACAAATGTACTGGTTTGTTCATCTTGGAGTAACTACAGAGCTTAATACCTGGGATGCTTTCTCACCTGGAAAACTTGATCAGTATCTCTATCCATTCTATAAGAAGGAAGTTGAAGAAGGTACCATAACTAGGGACAAAGCAGTAGAAATACTTGAATGTATGTGGATAAAATTCAACAATCAACCTGCACCTCCAAAAGTTGGAATAACACTGAAAGAAAGTGCAACATATACAGATTTCTCGAATATAAACACAGGAGGAATTAATCCTTATACTGGTGAAGATGGAGTGAATGACGTATCATACATGATTCTCGATGTAATGGATGAGATGAAGCTTCTTCAGCCAAGTTCAAATGTACAAATAAGTGAAAAGACACCGGAAGAATTCCTCAAGAGAGCCTGTGAGATTTCAAGAGATGGATGGGGACAACCTGCATTTTACAATACGGAAGAAATAATAAAGGAACTTATAGATGCCGGAAAGACAAAAGATGATGCAATGTTCGGTGGAGCAAGTGGATGCATAGAGACTGGAGCTCACGGTAGAGAAGCATATATACTTACAGGATATTTTAATATGCCAAAGGTACTGGAACTTACACTTGGCGATGGATACGACAAGGAAACAAAAAAGCAGCTTGGACTTAAACTGATGAATGGGAAAGAGTTCGGAAGCTATGAGGAAGTATTTGAAGCATTTAAGAAACAGATGAAGCATTTCCTTGATATTAAGATTAAGGGTAACAATGTTATAGAAAGGCTTTTCGGAGAAGAAATGCCTGCGACCTTCCTTTCAATTGTAACCGATGACTGTATAAGCAGTGGAACAGACTACAACAAGGGTGGATCGAGATACAATATAAGATATATTCAGGGCGTTGGAATAGGAACAGTGGCAGATAGCCTTGCAGCAATAAAGTACAATGTATTTGAAGAGAAGAGATTCTCAATGACTGAATTGCTTGAAGCTGCCGATAATAATTTTGAAGGATATGACCTTATAAGAAAGATGGTTCTTAAAAACACTCCTAAATACGGAAATGATGACGACTACGCAGATGAGCTCATGGTTGATGCTTTCAATACATACAAGGACTTGGTAAATGGAAGACCTACGGTATATGGAGGAAAATACAGGATAAACATGTTACCTACAACCTGTCATATATATTTCGGATCCGTAACAAGAGCATCAGTAAATGGAAGACTTGCATATCAACCACTTCCAGATGGAATATCTCCCGAAAAAGGTGCAGATATAAATGGACCAACAGCAGTAATGAAGTCAGCAGCGAAGATGAATCAGATAGAAACTGGAGGAACACTTCTGAACCAAAGGTTTGCACCATCAGCACTTGCTTCAGAGAAGGGAATTAATAATCTTGGAGCTATAGTAAAATCATATTTCAGGATGGATGGACACCATATACAATTCAATGTATTTGACAAGAATATTCTTCTTGAGGCACAAAAAAAACCTGAAGAATATACAAATCTCATAGTGAGAGTCGCAGGATACAGTGACCACTTCAACAACCTGGAAAAAGCTCTTCAGGATGAGATAATAAACAGGACCGAGCAAACCTTTTGCTAAATAATAATTTTTATTATACTGAACAACATGGAAAATATATTTAAGAATAATAAGTTCCCTTTATTAATGTAGGTGAAACATACCGTACATTATTATCGGGAACTTTATTTCTTTGACAAGAGCTGTAGTGGAGAGTAGTTCATTTTCATGGTATAATATTTTAAAGTTTACATGTGAGGGAAGATATGGATTATAAGAAAATACTTGAATTAGTTATAGATAATATTGATGACGGTATATTTGTAGTAAACAAGAAAGGTGAAGTTGTTTTCTATAATGAATCTGCAGATAACCAGGCAGGAGTTAGCCTGAATAACGCTCTTAATAAGCATATACTAGATATTTTTCCAAGGCTTACAGAAAAAACTAGTACAATACTAAGGGTTTTAAGGACAGGCATACCTATTGTTGGAGATATACAGGAATATTATAACCACAATCACAAAAAGGTTACAATACTTACAACATCCACCCCCTTAATAGAAGATGGTGAAGTGGTTGGAGTTGTTGAAATAGCTAGAGATATGGTTAAATATGGCGATTTCAATAAGAAAATCGATAAAATAAGAAAAAATAAAGGAAAGAAAATTTCCTATGAGAAAACAATATATAGTCTCAATAGTATACTTGGAGAAAGCAAGGAAATATTGGAGGTTAAGGAAAGGATAAGGAAGATTGCTGAAACGAATTCTTCAGTACTTGTGTCGGGTGAAACTGGTACGGGAAAAGAACTGGTAGTACAAAGCATTCATAATTGTAGTACAAGAAAAGATAAGCCATTTATAGCTCAAAACTGTGCTGCAATACCTGTAACTCTTCTAGAAGGAATACTTTTCGGGACAGCGTTGGGAAGTTTCACAGGATCTAAGGATTCACCGGGACTATTTGAGCTTGCAGATGGCGGAACACTTTTTCTTGATGAAATAAACTCAATGGACATAACACTCCAGGCAAAGCTTCTTAGGGTTATACAGGATGGATATATAAGAAGGATTGGGGACAAAAAGACTAGAAAGGTTGATGTTAGGATAATAGTTGCTATGAATATTAACCCCATCAAAGCGCTGGAAGAGAAAAAAATCAGGGAAGACCTTTTTTATAGGATAAATGTATTGAGTATAGAAATGCCGCCTCTTCGTGAGAGAAGAGAGGATATTAGAGTATTGACTGACTATTTCATCAAAGAGATGGAAGCTGAGGTAGGAAGGAAGACAAAGGGACTGAGTGAAGATGCTGCTAATTTTTTCTATAACTATGACTGGCCTGGCAATATTAGAGAACTTAAACATGTAATCGAGCATTCAGTAATAATGTCAGAGGGTGACAAGCTAACCCTTGAAGATATGCCATATTTGTTAAAAGATAGAAGTAGCTTGAATGAAGAGAATGTAAAAGAGGCACGCTGTGAAATAGTTTTTGATAAGCCCCTGAAATCAATACTCAATGAATATGAGAAGCAGGTAATTGAAAAAGCATTGAAGGAAAAAAACTATTCAATCAATGATACTTCAAGGCTTCTGAACATTCCAAGGCAGACACTGCACTACAAGATGAAAAATCTTGGGATAAGCATTAGGAAGACATTGTAGTTGCCGAAAGAGATTAAAGATGTTTGTTTGATAGATGATATAATTGTCTACGTTTAATAGAGTATATATATTTCTGCAAATTTAATTAAATTAGAGGGGAACCTACATGACATTTCAGGATTTAAACTTAAATCAACATATTATAAAAGCAGTTGAAGATAAACATTACAAAACGCCAACTAAGGTGCAAGAAAAAGCGATTCCTGCCATATTAAGTGGCAATGATTTACTAGGGTGTGCACATACGGGCTCAGGTAAAACGGCGGCCTTTGCATTACCAATATTACAGTCTCTTTCGAAATTGCCAGTCATATTAGAAGGTCCTAAATTGATTAGATCCTTGATTTTAGCACCTACTCGAGAGTTAGCGATTCAAATTGGTGAGAGTTTTGAAGCTTATGGAAAATATCTAGATATAAAAATTGGCGTTGTCTATGGTGGTATAACACCCAAACAACATATAAAGGTATTAAAAAGAGAACCAAGTATTTTGATTGCTACACCTGGACGACTTTTAGATTTGATTGGCAAAGGGTATGTTGATTTGAGTAAAGTGGAAATCTTTGTCCTTGATGAAGCGGATAAGATGCTTGATGTAAAGACGCTACAAGATATTAAAACAATAATCTCCAAGTTACCGAATGTAAGACAGAATATATTATTTTCTGCTACTATGCCAGAAGATGTTATGAAAATAGTTCATTCTATTTTAAAAAATCCTGTTGAGATAGATGACAAAAGTACATCTCCAATGGGTGCTAATATAAAACAACAAGTGTATTTTGTAGAAGAACCAGAAAAAACTTCATTGTTGTTATTCTTGCTAGAGAATAAATCTTATGAATCTGTTCTTGTTTTTACGAGAACAAAGAAGAGAGCTGATAAAGTATGTAAAGCGATCAACATACAAAATATTAGAGCTAAAGCCATTCATGGTGATAAAAATCAATCAGAAAGATTAAAGGCGTTAGAACTTTTTAAAAATAAAGAAATAAAAGTTTTAGTTGCTACGGATGTAGCGGCTAGAGGTATTGATATAAGCAATATATCTTACGTGATAAATATGAATATTCCAAATGTTCCAGAGACATTTATTCATCGAATTGGTCGTACTGGAAGAGCTGGAATAAGTGGGATGGCCATATCATTTTGTAGTACTGAGGAGAAGAATTTTTTAAAGAAAATTGAAGAATTACAAGGAAAATCAATTGAAGTCATTAATAACACCATACCTGTTAAATGATTTTATGACCCAGTTTTGACGTACAACAAATAAATATCTTTAATTTAATAACTAGCGCACATTTTCTTCACAGAATGCCCGGAGGTATTGATTCTGATAAACTCATATT
>NZ_CEZJXU010000008.1:6537-19476 GCF_983023055.1 Dethiosulfatibacter sp.
CTGTAGATGTGATTCGGATCCTTCTTTTAATTGTTCAAAAACATTCCGTACATCTTCAGGTAAATCTTGCTCTAAGAAACGTTCGTACATAGCTATATTGATAATTTCTGCTTCAACGCCTGCTAGGTATGCATAGTTGATAGATTCTGGAAGGATGATATGTTGGCTTGGATCAATGTTTGGCAGTTCAAGTTCATAGGTCTCATACAAATCTTCCATATAGCCTATATGGGTTGCTTCTGCCTTAATGATATTGGAGAAAGGCTTCGTTATATTCATCTCATTGATGATCAATTCATACTCTGCATAAGCTAGATATTCATCTTCGATAGCATATCGCATCATTTCCTCTAAAGTGTATTCTGTCTTGAGTGCAGCCCCTTTAGCACCATAATCTTCAGATTGTTGCACTTCTGTTTCTTTAATCACATCTGTTGAATCCTCTTCTTTGGTTAGTAAAGATGGATCACTAGGGGAAGGCTCTTGTGTACTTGAGCAGGAGGTGAAAATTAACATACCTATAGTCATTATAATTAACACTCTTATTAGTTGATTTTTTTTGATATTCATCGTTAGTCTCCTTTTTATGCATTGACCACATGTGGGATTAATACGGTTGATATAAGTACAACGCTAAGTTTAAATGAGTTAATTTCTATGCGCGACTTAAATTATTGGTTAACTTCTAATTTTAGTATAGGATAATTCTGTGACGAAGATGTGACAGCAATGTGGAGATTTTTATGACTTGGCAGGTGTCAGTCTAGTGTTTGCTAATATATCACTGTTTAGTATAATATAAAAGTACCGAAAGTTGCAAAAGCAAATTCCATACGATTGAACCGGTTCGCAACTTCTCTTTGACTATCTATGTGAAATACATAAGCAAAAGTTGGTCATACTAAACACCAAGCTTGAATTCTCAAGATGGGTTAATCAAGATAAATTGTATCAAAGTGATTTTAATTTTAAGCAATGCCGATATCTTGCCAACATTGTTTGCATATAAGACTCTGAATCATTACGTTACAACAAGTAAAACTATGAAACCAAATAAGAATGTTTCGTGGATATCTCCAATTGATTATTGTTTCATTAAAATGTGAATTAATACAGAAAGGACGATCTCTTATTGAGGTACCTACTTGAATTGGTATATCCATTGTTACTTTGAACCGATTTTGATATAATTAAACTAGGCATAAGGATTATTCAACTGTATTTCTTCATGAAAATAAAGGAGGATTCATATGAGTAAAAATGGTAAAAAAAGATTACGTGGTTGTTTAACGGTTATTATTGTATTTATTGTTGTAATAGCAGGTGTTATTTTTGGTGGCATTAGCTATTTCAGAGGCAATATTCCTGAGCAGGTGAAATACGATGATGAAGACATCATAAGTTTTTATGAAAAGGTTAATATTGAACAGGAAAATTATACATTTGATATGATGGATTTATTGACCGGGAATGTCACAGCAACCGGTTCAGTTGAAGTGGATGCATCTTTTACAAGCGAAGAGTTGACTGCATTTCTACAAGGACATAGTATGGATGTGGTGTCTTTTGAAAAAACTGAATTTAAGCTTGCGAGAATCGATAAAATGTTTAAGTTTCCATATATAATCACAACTCCAGCGTATGCAACGAGTTATTCTGGGTCAACAGCGTTTACAGATTTCAATGCTAGAATACTGGGTGATGATGAACTTGAATTGCTTGCCTATGTGTCTGAAGATATTAGTCAAATCTATAGAATTATACCTGGTCTTGATAATTATTCCTTTATCGTTGACAGAGCTGCAGGTGCAAATCTTCATATCGTGTTAGGGTTAACTTATGAAAAGAGCAGCGGTTTTAATGTACTTATCAAACAGCTACATGTCAATGGCGTTCCGGTTCCTCAAGGTATGGTGGATAAATATGAACCACAGTTGACGAATCTTCTAAACAGAGCTTTGGAAAATGAAGAGGTTTTCGTTATCGATGAATTTAGTATAGAATCTGATGAAATCATATTCAAAGGAAGGTTGCCGGAATATCTAGAAAGAATCAATTAAACAGCGACTAACTGACGAGACTATCAACGTCGAGCATAAAATGCAAGAAAGTACTGGATAAAGGAATACTTGGAGGTAAAAACTATGCAGGAAGGAAATACAAACACAGATGCTGTAGCGAAAAAGTGTCTCATTATAATCTTTTCATATCATCATAACAATACAGCTAAAATTGCATATGAATTTTCAAAGGTACTGAATGCTGAGGTTAAGACTCCAGAACAGGTGATTATGGAGGAGCTTCAGGACTATGATCTTATAGGTTTTGGATCAGGAATAGATAGTGGTAAGCATTATAAACCTCTGCTTGACCTAGTTGATAGACTTCCGATTGTTGATAAGAAAGCAAGTTTTATTTTCTCCACGAGTGCCATGCAGGGAGAATCCAAAGTTAAAAAAGATCACTCACTGCTGAGACAGATGCTGGAGTCAAAAGGATATGCAATAGTAGGAGAATTTAGTTGTAAAGGTTTTAATACAAACAGTTTTTTAAAGTATTTCGGAGGAATGAATAAGGACCGGCCAAACAGTAAGGATATAAAAAATGCAAAAGAATTTGCACTAAACCTTTACTAATCCTCATTACTATTCTATGCAAAAATTGTAAAACCTATGTTAGTTTGTCAAGAAAGCAGCTTTGCTGCGTTAACCAGGTCACAGCGACATCGTCGCGCTAGATGTGAAGCAGATAGTGACCAGAGCGGTTATTAAGATGCGAAGGAAAGTTTCTTTAATAGCATAACACCAACGCTTCAAGGGATTATGCATTTTTAACTTTCCTAAGCTATAAAAAATGGTCAGACAATGTCTGGCCCCTTTTATTTATCTATATCGAAATAGAATTGTACCTTTCTATTGGTAAACAACTTGATATGGTCAGGGTCTGCATGAGTTATTAAAACGGTGATTGGTAGTGAGGTAAGCTCATGTACAATTTTGTTTAGGGTTTTTTTATTGTGTTCAATTAGAAATTAGATTCATAATAATATTGACAAACGGTATAATGATTTATACACTGATAGAGTTATTTCTTAAGATGGGGAAATAAATATGAGAAATTAAAGGAAGTCTATTTATGAAATTGATTATTAGATTAATAATAGAAATTGGTATAATACTAGGAATATACTTTCTTGGCATGTGGGTATCAGATTTAATCAGACCAGTGATACTGATTCCAGGAAATATTTTAGGTATGGGTATACTTTTCGCGATGTTGAGTTTCAATATTGTTAAGATTGAAAATATTGAAAAAACAAGTGGATTACTATTGAAACATATGGGATTCTTTTTCGTACCCCTATGCGTGACGCTCTATATAACGTTTGATTATATCAGTGATATATGGGTGCAGATAGTAGTAATACTTGTGATATCTAATATGTTTGTAATGACGGTGACAGGAAAGACGGTACAGAAGTTCATTGAAATTGAAAGTAGGAGCTAAAAATGGTACTTGTAGGAATAATAATTACAGCAATAGCATACATAGTATCAAGAAGAATAGCAATAATTACTGGAATTTCTCTTTTAAATCCAATTTTTGTAGCTGCGGCAATACTAATTGCAGTTATTCATTTTACACCTCTAAGCTATGAAGTATATGATGCAGGTGGTTCGTTGATAACGAAGGTTCTTGGACCCATTGTAGTGATTCTAGCGGTTCCTCTTTACAGCAACAGGGATATACTTAAAAGATATTACAAGCCTGTAACGATTGGTGTTCTTGCAGGCATAGTTTCATCGCTTGTATCTGTACTGGTTCTTGTAAGAGTCTTCGCTATGGACAATATTATTATGATGTCACTTATTCCAAAATCAATAACAAATCCAATGGCTATGGAGGTTGCAAAAATGGTAGGGGGAGTCAAGGAACTTACCGTTATATTCGTAGGTGTAACTGGAATAATTGGAGCTACAACCTGTCAGCTGATATTCAAAGTTTTTTCCATTGAGAATGAAACTGCCAAGGGAATCGCGTTGGGAACATCATCTCACGGGATAGGTACGGCAAAGGCTGTGGATATGAGCGAGGAAGCGGGAGCGGCCAGCAGCTTGTCAATGGGTATCACAGGAGTGGTGACTATATTAATCACCATAATAGTTACTAGAGTATTACTTTGACCGGGAATAATTATGAGAATTAGCTAGTGGTAAAATAATAGGCTGAATATATCCTTTTTTAGAATTACATTTCATAAGTAATGTGATTCATTTTTTAGTGTCTTCAAATGTTTTGAAAAAATTGTAAAATATAAAATTTTTCTCTGGCTTTTTTGTATTTTTTTTAGTATTATTGTATCTTGTTGAAAAGATTTGAGTAGTAAAAAAGGTGTGTTTTTCTTAAATGATTCGCTAGGATGTTCCAAATTCAGAGGTGCAAGATTCATTAATGAAAAAACACTGTATGTGGTATTTAATGCTGTATGAAACACAATATATCGGTATTTGCTGTTCCTTTTTTTCTTTTGGTATGATAAAATATACTCAATAACAATAAAGCTTGAAAGGGAGAAACTATGTATAACGTAATTAAAAGAGACGGTAAACTTTTCGATTTTGACATTTCTAAAATTTCTAGCGCAATCACACATGCTTTTGAAGCAAAAGACAAACAATATAATAAGGGTATAATCGATCTATTGGCATTAAGGGTTACTGCTGATTTCGAATCTAAAATAAAGGATTCAAAAATTGCTGTTGAAGATATTCAAGACAGTGTTGAATCTGTTCTTATAAAAACCGGTTATTCCGATGTGGCTAAGGCATATATTCTATATCGTAAGCAACATGAAAAAATTAGAAATATGAAATCATCAGTTCTTGACTATAAGGAAACGGTTGAGAACTATGTAAAAGTAAACGACTGGCGTGTAAAGGAAAATTCTACTGTTACATATTCAGTGGGAGGACTTATACTGAGCAATTCAGGTACAATCACAGCTAATTACTGGCTTTCTGAAATTTATGATGAAGAAATTTCAAAGGCCCACAGAAATGCGGATATTCATATACATGACCTGTCGATGTTGACAGGCTATTGTGCTGGCTGGTCGCTTAAGCAATTGATACAGGAGGGTTTGGGAGGTATTCCTGGAAAGATTACATCTGCTCCTTCAGCGCACCTGTCAACTATTTGTAATCAAATGGTTAACTTTCTTGGAATAATGCAGAATGAATGGGCAGGAGCGCAAGCCTTTTCGTCATTTGATACGTATCTTGCACCATTTGTAAAAGTTGATAATTTAAATTATAAGGCAGTAAAACAATGTATACAGTCCTTTGTTTATGGAGTCAATATACCGTCGAGATGGGGAACTCAATCACCGTTCTCAAATATTACTCTTGACTGGACTGTTCCAAACGATCTTGCTGAATTGAATGCCATAGTCGGTGGAAAAGAGATGAACTTCAAATACAAGGACTGTGTAAAAGAAATGGAAATGGTGAACAAAGCCTTTATAGAAGTTATGATTGAAGGCGATGCAAACGGCAGAGGTTTCCAGTATCCTATTCCAACTTATTCCATTACAAAGGATTTTGACTGGTCGGAGACAGAAAACAACAAGCTTTTGTTTGAAATGACAGCAAAATATGGTACGCCATATTTCTCAAACTATGTAAACAGTGATATGGAGCCTAGCGATGTGAGAAGCATGTGTTGCAGACTTCGCCTTGATCTCCGTGAGCTTCGTAAAAAATCAGGTGGTTTCTTCGGAAGTGGTGAAAGTACAGGATCTGTGGGAGTTGTAACAATAAATCTTCCCCGTATCGCATATATTTCCAATGACAAAGAAGCTTTTTACAAGCAACTTGATAGAATGATGGATATTTCGGCACGTTCCTTGAAAATTAAACGTGATATCATTTCGAAATTTTTGGTGGAAGGCCTATATCCTTATACAAAGCATTATCTGGGATCTTTTGAGAATCACTTTTCGACAATAGGTCTTATCGGATTGAATGAAGTGGGACTAAATGCTAAGTGGCTTGGAGCCAATATGACAGATACCAGAACGCAAGAATTTTCAGTAGAAGTACTGAATTATATGCGTGAGCGTTTATCCGATTATCAGGAGGAATATGGTGATTTATACAACCTTGAAGCTACACCTGCTGAATCGACAACATATCGTCTGGCTAAACATGATTTAGCTAGATATCCAGACATTATATCAGCTTCTGAAAATGGAGAAACTCCATACTATACAAACTCTTCACATCTTCCTGTTGGCTATTCGGAAGACATTTTTGACGCCCTTGACATTCAGGATGAGCTTCAGACGCTGTATACTTCAGGTACTGTTTTTCATGCGTTTTTAGGTGAGAAGTTATCCGATTGGAAGGCTGCTGCAAGTCTTATAAAGACAATTGCTTATAACTACAAGCTTCCATACTATACACTTTCACCAACATACTCTATATGCAAGACTCATGGCTATATTACAGGTGAAGTTTACCAGTGTCCTGAGTGTGGCAACAAAACAGAGGTTTATAGCCGTATAACAGGTTATTATCGTCCATTGCAAAACTGGAATGATGGTAAAAGCCAGGAATACAAGGAAAGAAAAGTTTACGACATCAATAATTCGCATTTGAACAAAGATATTAAGAAGGCGGAGAGAGCTGATGTTTATCTGCCTGAAATAACAAATGTAGAAGACATCATGTTGTTTACTACGAAAACTTGTCCTAACTGTGAAACTGCAAAGGGCATCCTTGATGAAGCAGGTATCGGCTATAAAGTAGTTGATGCCATGGAAAATGCTCAATTAAGGAGTAAATATGAAGTAATGTCTGCACCTACCCTTGTGGTTTCAAATGGGGATAGTGCTGAGAAAGTAATAAACCTTTCAAATATAAAGAAATATACTGAAAGTTTATGCTTGTCTTTGAAATAAAAGTGAAAGTTTAAATAGTGGTGTTGAAAACTAATTGCCAGTGATTGTAATTCATCGCTGGCAATTTTATTTCAAAGTTGAAGTATAATCGTTTTGTATTGTAACATTAATGTATTTAGTGTATGATTTATGTTAGTTTAATTTAGAATTATTAAAATATGAATGAGTTGAATAAGTATATTTGTATTTAAGGAAATGAGGTAATCATGTACGGAGATATAATATATGTGGATCGTCAGCCGTTGTTGTGGCGTTCTACTGAACATAGAAAAAATCCAGACTCTGATCTTCTGGATATAATGATATATAGAGTAAGTAAATACCGTCATTATGGAGTTGATTTAGGTAATGGTAATGTAGCTCACTTTAATGGTCTAAGTTTTTTACGTAGGCAAGACAGTGCCATTACTGAAGATTCAATGGAAGTATTTATTAAAGATGGAATACTAGGTGTAATTGCTGACATACCATATGGTTATTCAAGAGACGAAGTAGTTAATCGTGCTAAAGCTCAGATAGGAACAAATTTTGGAGGATATAGTGTGGTCCACAATAACTGTGAACACTTTGCATTATGGTGTGCTACAGGGATGAAGGAATCCAGGCAAGCGGTATTTCTGAAATACGGATATGACGCCATGGCATATCCAAAGAGGCAACTAAAACCCTTATCAGCAAAAGTTATTAGCTTTGCTGTTATGGGTACTATGATGTCATGGGCATTTCTAAAAAATAGATTATAGAATCAAGTAAGTTCAGAAATTGGAAAAGCTGAAAAATTTATACCTACAACAGAGTATACTGTAAAACTAAAAAGTGGGGAAATAATTGAAATTGGCTGTGATGATAAACATATATCCAAGAATGGAAAGCAATTCAATGGAAATGAAAAGTATTTGAAAATGTTTCGCGAATCTGTCAAAAGTATTGTTATAAAATAGCATGCAAGCCAATAAAAATGTCTGGGATATATAATTATCCCAGACATTTTTTAGTCTTTAATTTTGAGTATTTTCTTCAAGTATCTTTTCTAATTTGAAAATCCAGCGAATATATAGTTTTTCAGAATCGTTATAACCTTTAAAGCCTTCTGCGATAAGTACTGTGCCGTCTTTTTGTTCCATTACAAGATAGAAATTATCGCCATTATATGTGTCGGAACGATAAATTGATTTAACCTTGTTCAGATTGTCTTTAACTTCCTCACTAAGAAAACCAACTATTTCAAACATGTCATATAAGTGGTCAGTTTTTAAAGGATACTCATATAGTTCTTTAGACATGGTCCAGTCTTCATCATTAGGTAGTTTTCTATAGAATCCGTAGTCTGATGAAATGCAATACTGCGGTGCGGTTTCTTCAATAAATAGAAAAGAATAGAGTGGTGATTGATACAATATTTTTTCTACATTGTAAGATGTTCCCGTAAAGGAGACATCCTTGTTTTTGGGATTGGATGCAAGGGCAAATCACAGGACGGCTACTATTAGAATGGATGCAGCTATTATCCAAAATGATACTTTTCTATTTTTAAGAACTTTCTTAAACATGGTTAATCCTCCGTATAATCTACAATGAGTATTTGTCATTCATTAATGTCTTAGTTAAACAGCTAATAAGACTAGCCTCAAAAATAGTCTAATGTTGTAAAAGTAGTTTATCAATGGTATTAATCAAGAGTTATTTATTTTTGGTATATTTCAGAAATATAGAATAAATGTATTAAGTGGAAAGAAGGGTATTGTTTAGCAAATAAAGATTAATTAATTTGGGATAATCTATTGACTTCGAAGTACTACAGATGTAGTATGTAATTGCAAGTATAACTTGGGAGGGTATTATGAAGAATACAAGAAAAATTAGTATCATGATGATATTAGTAATATTGGTGGTTCAAGTTACAATGTTTACGGGATGTCAGAATAACAATGCCGAACAGAATGAACCACCTGAAGTATTGGACACTGATAATTTTCAAGGGGAAGATGAAAATGATTCCGATAAAAACAATATCAAAGAAATGTACGATGTAGATAAGGAGAAGGAAAGCGAAGATTCTTCAGACGATGTTGTAGAGGATATAGACTATGTGAACTCATGGGATGTAAATTCTCAGGATTTAAGGGCAACTGTTGAATATGCTATGCCCGACTATACTCCAATGGTAATGGATATGGACCTTGATGGAAATCTTTCGAATATATATAACATAGAACAGTTTTCTGGATTTTCAGAGTCCCAGGTTAAGGAACTTTATGAAAATAAATTTACAGTTCTTAAGCCAGGAGAGCATCCGGACATGAAGATGCATCATATTTATGAAAAATCGGAATATCAGCAGATTCCAATGTTTATTACTGTTGATTCAGCACTAAATATGTATCATCTTTTTTATGACGATAGTCTTAAATTTGTAGAGCTTGATAAACTGTACAACAAGCTTGGTGATTTCAATAACAGTATGCTGGACAAGAGTCTTAAATACTACAGTGACGAAAATTATAGTCAGTTGAAGGAAGAGCTTAAAACTATTGTTGCATACTTTGCAGTAGCAAATTTACTCCTGGGAGAAGAGAGGGATTTGCCAGAAGAAATACAAGCAATTGTAGAAGAAGAGGCATTTTTAATAAAAGAAGCTGACCAATTGGTAAAATCACCGCTGTTCAATCATGATATTGACTATTCTCAATACACCGTAAGAGGACACTATACAGGGGATGAAAAGCTTGAAAGATACTTTAGAACAATGATGTGGTATGGTAATACCGCTTTTCCACTAACCAAGGTTGTAGATGGTGTTGAAATTCTTGATGTGGACAATGCAGTTAAATCAATGATAATGGCAAGTCTTATTCTTGAGGATGAGGATAACAGTAGTGATCTTGATGAGTGGGAGGATGTTTACTATATTACAGCACTATATGTTGGAGAGTCAGATGATTTGAATGTATTTGACTACAGGGAAATGATTACAAAGGTTTATGGTAAGAATCCAGACTTGCTTATTTATGCTGATGAATCATATTACGACGGTCTTCTTGAGGAAGTGAAAAAGCTACCGGAACCTCAGATCGTGATCAAGGCTACTGAAGTTGATATACCAGCCGGCAAGCAGTTTAGGCTTATGGGTCAGAGATATACGTTAGATGGTGAAATAATGCAGAATCTGATGGAACCTTTAAAAAGACCTATACCTTCAGGTCTTGATGTAGTGGCAGCGTTTGGAAATGAAAGGGCGGAAGAACTTTTGGATATTTATTACAAGCCAAAGGAACTTTGGAGTGATTATGGAATGAAATTGGAAGAACTAAGAACGAAGGTTGAAAACACTGTTGACGAAACATGGATGACAAACCTATACAGTGGATGGCTTTGGATACTTAAATCTGCAGCAGTTAGTTTTGAAGAAGTTGAAGGTATGCCTGAATTTATGAAAACAAGTCTTTGGACGGACAAGAGTATAAATGCGACGCTTGGAAGCTATGCGGAACTGAAGCATGATACTGTCCTTTATACAAAACAGCCTTGTGCAGAAAAAGGCGGAGGAGAAAGGGAACTTCCTTATCATTATGTTGAGCCTAATATAGAGGTTTATTCAAAGCTTCTGTGGCAGACTAAAAATACAAAAGAAAATCTGAGAGTAAAGGATCTTTTGGATGAGGAAATCGAAAAAGTCCTTGATGGTATGATAGAAATGGAAGAAACACTTATTGCTGTATCCTTAAAGGAATTGTCAAATGAACTTCCAACTGAAGAGGAATTTCAAAAACTTCAAACTTTCGGAGGTCTTATAGATTCTATTATGATGAGGATGCACTATCTTTTGGAAAGCAGGGGATATGAAGGAGATTCCATATATACAACTGCTCTTGTATCCGATGTTGCAACAGTACTTCCTAATTCTTATGACCCGGAAGGAGATTATCTTGAACTTGCTACAGGTTTTCCAAATGAAATATATGTGGTATGCAGCTACAATGGAGTTCCATATTTGACAAAGGGCGCAGTTTACAGCTATTATGAATTTATGTCCAGAGAAAGATTAACGGATGCTAAATGGCATGAAATGCTGGGTATTTCTAAAGAATTGGTTGGTGATGGTGACCACAGTTTTTATAATATAAAACTTGGGGAGCCTCTGGAAACAAAACCGGATATGCCGGAATGGACCAATAGTTTTATTTCAGAAGATGAGAACAATGTAAAGGTTAATACACAGGTGAAAATAGAATGGGATAATATTGCTGAATAATCATGTGGAGGCTAATAATATGAAAAAGGATTTAAAGATAACTGATGCCGAGTATAAGGTACTCAATGTTTTATGGAAATTTAAATCTGCAAATTCAAAAACAATAGTCAACGAAGTACAAAAACTTGAAGCATGGAACAGGAAAACAGTACATACCCTTCTCAAGAGACTTGTGGAGAAGGGCGCTGTAATTGCAGAGAAAGAAGGGAGTATATATACTTATACTCCTTCAATCGAAAAAAAGCAGTATGCAAAAAGCGAGTCGGAATTTTTTCTTGAAAGGATATATAGTGGTTCCTTGAGTAAGTTTCTCACAAATTTTGTGGATGGAGAAGATATTAGTCAGGAGGAACTTGATGAGCTTTACAGAATCCTTGACAGCAAGAAAAAATGATTAGTTTCAGATAACATCGCTCGTGCGAATGATGCAACCTAGTCGCTTTGTTTATCTTAAGGAGGAAGGACCATGTATGGATGGCTTGCTAAGGTCAAATACTATTCAATAAACGGGAACACAAACAGAATTGAAGAATTCAAAGAGTTGTATTTGTCATGGATTTAGCAAGAAGAATGAAAAATACAAAGTCATTCATCAGGCTTGTCTTTATTCTTGGAATATTTATTATAATTACAGGGTGTGGTAATTATTCAAAGAATCTTTACAAAGGAGCTGTAGTTGAAACAGCAGTAGTAGAGGGACTGACATACAGTATTTTAATTAAGGACCATGTGTTATATAGCCAAAACGAAAAGAATACAGATAAAATTCTTGATTATGAAATAATTGATATGAAGGTATATGATATTGACAATGATGGCAATGATGAACTTATAGTGATTGATTCTGCAAATGAAAATATAATATTGTTCGAAATTGAACAGATTGACAGCGAATTTGCAATTGAAGAGATATACAGGAAAAACTTTTCAGACATAGATCCATGGATGGTTGAAGCTGGAGATGTAGATGCTGATGGTATTGTTGAGATATTCATAGGAGTGAACAAAAGGACGGAATTTTACGAAGATATTAGAAACAGGCCTTTTTATTATTCTTGGAATTGTGAAAAACTTCAAAAAAAATGGACAGGTTCTTATTTTAGTGAAAAAGAATTGATAGATGTTAGATTTGCTGATCTGTTTGAATCGGGAAGGGATGAAACCATTGTTCTCGAAAGGAATAAGGAAGGTAAATATGTAGTTTCCATATATTCCTGGCTCGGATTCGGATTTATTAAGATTGTTTCAAGCGGAGAATATGAGAGTATTGATGAATTAATCATATCCGAAAAAGCTGATGGTGCAAGTTACGTCGAGATTGAGTATATGGATGGTGACAATAAAAGCAGAGAAGAAGTAAAATTTGTTGAATAAACGATAAAATTGTATAATCACTTAGAAATCATTATGCTCTAGTTGGTTTTTTAGTGTTTTGTTTTAGTAATGGAGATATTAAATAACGATAATCGTTATAAAATTCATGTTTTTCATTGTTTTTTACTTGACTTATGCTTTTTAAAATCATATACTATGCAATATAAGAGACTTTATAAAAGGGATTTTATTGGAGGATTAATGATGAAATTAAATAGCAACTACAAAAATATTAAGAATTTATATTCGGTGATTAAGTTTTTATATTATGCAAGTATCGTTTTTACTGGAATATGCATATTTTCAATCTTTGCTATACCTTTTGTTCCTGATTCAGCCATTGATTTTGAAC
>NZ_CEZJXU010000009.1:0-18849 GCF_983023055.1 Dethiosulfatibacter sp.
TTTCCTTGAAAGAATAGCTGTTCAGGTCTTTTCCCTTAAGATTCACCTGTCCCCTATAGTTCAGGTTCTTGTTAAGACATTTGACAAGGGTTGTTTTTCCAGCACCATTTGGTCCTATTATACTGATGAATTCACCCTTCTCAACATACATTTGTATATTGTCCAGTATCAATTTGTCGTTTATTTCAAAGGACAGGTCCTTGACTTCAATCATTTTTTCCATTAGAACATCTCCTTTTTCCTTTTATTCAACAAGTATATAAAGAATGGTCCTCCAAGAACTGCTGTTATTATCCCTACTGGTATCTCTTGTGAAATAAGACTCCTTGCTACCGTATCACAACACATGAGGAGCACCCCCCCGAAATTAAAAGCTACAGGCAAAAGTACATTATGTCTCGGACCTGTAAACATTCTTACTATATGTGGCACTATGAGACCTACAAATCCAATTATTCCCGACATTGAAACTGCAACACCTGTAATAATGGATGTAGTGACAAGAATTATTCTTTTTGTTTTTTCCGAATCAACGCCAAGATTGTTTGCATTTTCCTCTCCAAGAAGCATTATATCCATTTCCCTTGCCATATATATAAGAATAAGGAATCCAGCAATGGAATAAGGGATAATTGTCACAACATGGCTCCATCCTTTCCCTGACAAGCTGCCCATAGTCCAGAATATAATCTTGTGGAGACTCTCATCAAAGAGCATCATCATGACTGACATCAAAGCCGCAAGAAACTGTGACATTGCAATACCACTTAGAAGCATGGTTGTTACAGGCACGTTGTTTCCAATCCTTGCTATATTGTAAACAAAAAATACTACAGCAATGGCTCCTACAAAAGCAAAAAGAGTAATTGCAGAAATCCCGAAAATCTTCATGCCACCGAAGGCTACAATACCAAAGGTTGCTCCGAATGCAGCTCCTGAAGAAATTCCAAGTATATATGGATCAGCCATTGGATTTTTAAGGATTCCCTGATATGCAACTCCACAAATTGACAGTAGTCCTCCAACAAAATAAGATACAATTATTCTTGGAAGTCTTACATTAGAAATTATATATGTGATTGAATCGCTTGTATTAACATCTTTTTCAACAAGTCCGGTTTTGCTGAAAACAATATTCAATATATCTCCAAAACCAACCCTCACTGCTCCAATTGACAGATTCAAAACAGTAAAAAAAGCAAATATCAAAATAGAAATGATTATTATTAATTTTTTGTTATATTTCATATTTCACCAACCAAAAATAAAAGCCGGGATACCCGGCTTTTATTTTATTTCCCTAGAAATTTATTTTCCATTAAATGCTTCCGGATGAATTGCAGCTGCAACCGATTCAAAAGCTTCGATTATTCTCGGTCCAGGTCTTGAAAGGATGTCCTTGTTAAGCATGAAGAGTTGACCAGTCTTTATAGCTTCAATATTTTCATATCCTTCTCTTGCAAATATGTCTTCAGCTGTTTTGAATCCGTCATCCCCAGTCAAGTAAACCTGTGGATTCTTTGCAATAAGCATTTCCAAACTGTATTCAGGGTAAGAGGATTTCGTGTCTGCAGCTATATTCACACCGTTTGCCAATGTTATAAGCTCGCTATGAAAACTTCCAGGTCCTGCAGTCATTAAAGGATCATTCCATATTTCATAGAATACAGTCTTTGCTTCATATCCTGCAACCCTGTTCATTATCATTTCCTGCTTGGCCTTCAAACCACTTACCATTTGATCTGCCTCTTCAGAAGCTCCAACAATATCGCCTATCATCTGCATGGTCTCATATGTCTGCTCAAGGTCACCAGGATTTACAAGAACAACTTTGATGCCTGCATCTTCAAGCTGAGCCACTACATCGTCAGACATCCATGAACCTAAAACAACATCAGGATCAAGGCCTATGATAAGCTCCAAATTTGGACCGTCATAGTCTCCAATCTTTTCAACTTCCTGTGCTTCCACGGGATAGTTGCAGTATACGGATACACCTACAAGATTTTCACCCTTGCCAATTTCATAAATTATTTCCGTATTGCTTGGTACAGTGGAAACTATTTTTTCAGGCATCTTGTCAATGGTTACTTCCCTGCCGTTGCTGTCTGTTACTGTGATAGGATAAACACCTGTTTCAGTAACCATTCCTTCATCACTGCCATTCGTTTCATCTGCACCCGTCTCAGGTGTTTCTTCATTTTTTTTACAGCCTGCCATTGAAAATATTAATATAAATATCATCAACATAGCCAGAATTCTTTTTTTCATTTTTCCTCCTATGTCCTTACCTTATTTGTTGTTTTTTACATATGAATATTTTTCTCTCATTTCATCCATTTTTCCACAGGTCATCTTTCCTTCAGGGCATGGACCCGCCACACAGGATGGACCGCAGTTGCTGAAAATATATGGGGCAACACTGTGTGCTTCCTTAAGCATTTGTGAAGCCATTTCCCTGATTTCCCACTGTGCTCGATTACAGCATCTAACTGAGAAAAAGTGTATAAGGTTTCTGGCATTCATTGTGACCATTATTTTTGTTTCACAAGCATTTGGCAATACATATCTGGCATCTTCAATAGCTTTCTTGCTTGCTGCATTTTTAGCATCCTTCTCACTTTTTCCTTCCTCTAGAAGAAGGTTATAATGGTCTTCGTAAAGAAGATCTGTTATTTCATCATAAATCTTCTGGTCATATTCCATAGCTTCAATGAATTTTGCTGAAGCTGCACTATTATTTTGTATTTCAGGAGGCACGATATACTGGAACTGTCCTTCTGTAACATATCTTTGAGACCTCTGGCTATAGCTGGCTAGCCTGTGTCTAACAAGCTGATGAGTCAAAGTTCTACTGACACCTTCTATTGCAAAAGAAAAATTTATATGCTCAACTGGTGACTGGTGTCCCAGTTTCATAAGCATGCTTATAAACTTTTCCGTATTATTCTCATCCAAATCATTCATTATTTCATCGGCAGCCAGTGATGAATAGCAAAGTTTTGCCGCTGCTGCAACTAATTTCTCTGGTTCAGGCGTATACTGTACAAGCTTTACTCTTAAATCTGTTTTCATGTTTTCTCCCCTTAATTAATTGGTTTCATCGTTTAAATCAACTCTACTATAATAGCATAATATAGTACCTAAAATCAATGTATAGTCAATCTCTTTATGAATATACTAAGAGCTCTGCAAACATTGGAGTATAGACATATTGAATCAATTAGCGTATAATAAAGTAAGATACATCATTAAATAAAAAATAAACAGTATGCAATCTTCACTTTACATCCAGTTCAATTGCTCCAGATGATTAATAAATTAATTAAGGTGTGTGATTATCATCAAAAGGTATAAGAAAGGTATAGAAACCAGAAACAATATAATAAATGCATCAAAATCCCTTTTCTACCTCCAGGGTCTCAACTCTACAACGGTACAAAAAATCGCAGATTTGGCTTCTGTCAACCTTGGTCTTCTATCATACTACTTCAAAACCAAAAACAATATTATAAAAATAATATTTACAGATTTCTTTGAAAAAATATATGCTTCAGTTGATAATCAAGTAAGCAATGATAAAGGTGTTATTCTCATTCATATGGTCAAGGAACGAGTGATCTACGATATCATATTCAAAGATTCAAACAATTTTCGTTTTTTCAAGGAAGTATTAGATAAAAGTATTGTATTAAAACTCTTTGAAGAAAGAACCTACAACAATTATACTAGAATCAATAACGAGCGTGGTTTTGAAACAGATGACAATCTTATTAAATGCTATTCCTCTCTTGAATGCGGAGGCCGTTTAAATCTTCTAAAGAACTATGTAGACGAGACTTTGCAGGTGGAATATGACGATCTTATCAATATACTTGTAAGTTGTACGCCAAGGCTTTTTGGAGTAGACTACAGTACAATTACAAAATATTTAGAATCATCACTGGAAATCCAGAATAGCATTGATTACAAAAAAATAAAAATGCTTATATAACAAAAGAGTCGGATCAACCGACTCTTTTGAAAATTACAACTCTTATTTGAGTTCTATTACATTGTTCTCTGATTCCCTGTACAATACAAATCTCTTTCCTATGCTTACTACAAACTCTGCCTTTAAAACTTCTGCAAGTTCTGATGCCGTTGTCCTTGCATCAAGTTCACAATTGCTAAGTATCTTGAACTTAACAAGTTCCCTTGACTCAAGAACTTCATCTGCCTGGGAAATCAGGTTTTTAGTTATACCGTTTTTACCAATCTGGATTATTGGATCCAAATTATGGGCCAAACCTTTTAAATAACTTCTTTGTTTTCCAGTTATCATTATTTCTCCTCTATTCTACGAAATCGAATTCAACTCCGCACACTACTATTGTATCTTCTTCTTTTGCTCCCAACTCCCTTAGCTTGTCAATGACTCCCTTGTCATTTAAAACCTTCTGGAAGTTTTTCAGGGACTCGTAATCTTCAAAGTTTGTTGATTCAACGAGAACATCAAGAAAATATCCGTCTGCGTAATATCTTTTGCCTTCTTTATATACACTTATTGTATCTTTCTTTTTCTTTTCATAAAGCACTGAAGCTTCACTTTCGTCGTAGAAAATCTCCTCTTCAGCAGTCTTTACACACTCAAGAGCTGCATAAAGGACCTTTTCAAGACCTGTACCAGTAATTGCTGAAATTTCATATATATCGTACTTGTCTCCAAGTTTTTCTCTAACTTCTTTGACATTTTCTTCAATTCCAGGAATATCAGTTTTGTTGAGAACTACTATTTGTTTCTTTAGACAAAGCTTTTCGCTGTATTCAGCAAGTTCTTCATTTATCTTATAGAAATCCTCTACAGGATTTCTTCCTTCCTGACCAGAAATATCAAGTATGTGAAGAAGAACCTTGGTTCTCTCTACATGTCTTAAGAATTCATGTCCAAGTCCAACACCTTCTGCAGCACCTTCAATGATTCCAGGAATATCTGCAATAACAAAACTTTCACCTGAGCTCATTTTAACAACACCAAGATTAGGCTTTAGGGTTGTAAAATGATAATTTGCTATCTTTGGCTTTGCACTGGTTGTCTTGGAAAGAAAAGTCGACTTTCCAACATTTGGAAATCCTAAAAGTCCTACATCAGCAATGAGCTTAAGTTCAAGTATAATCCCTCTTTCTTCAGCAACTCTACCTGGTTCAGCAAACCTGGGAGCCCTTCTAATAGAGCTTTTGAACTTAACATTGCCTCGACCGCCTCTACCACCTTTTGCTATGACAAACTTTTGTCCGTCAGTGTTCATGTCAACCAGAACAATATTAGTTTCCTCATCTCTTACAAGTGTTCCGACAGGAACCTTCAGTACTAGGTCATCGGCTTTGGCTCCGAACTGATTTTTGCCTCTTCCATCTTCGCCACCTTTAGCCTTGTAATTCTTCTGATATCTGAAATCCATGAGGGTTCTAAGTCCGTTGGTTGCCTCTATGATGATATCGCCACCCTTTCCGCCGTCTCCGCCTGAAGGACCACCCATAGGTTCATATTTTGCTCTTCTGAATGCTACAGATCCATTTCCACCCTTGCCGGCTTTAACATGAATCTTCGCTATATCAATAAACATCAAATCACATCCTTTAAAAGAACAACGCAGCTCTGCTGCGTCATCCACGTAAGTGAGTGTTGTCCGCATAGAAAGCCACAAAAAAACCTACCGTTAAGGTAGGTTTAATTTAAGCTTCTTGTGTGTAAACACTAACTTGTTTTCTCTTTTTGTCTTTTCTCTCAAAAGTAACTATACCATCAACAAGTGCGAAAAGAGTATCATCTCCACCTATTCCAACATTATTACCAGGATGAAGCTTAGTACCTCTCTGTCTTACGAGAATATTACCAGCTAAAACAAATTGTCCGTCTGCTCTTTTTAAACCGAGTCTTTTAGACTCACTGTCTCTACCATTTCTAGAACTACCTACACCTTTCTTATGTGCAAATAATTGCAAATTCAATTTTAATATCACGACTACACCTCCTTATAATCAAGGCTTATATACTGACTATAATTTTCTAATAATAGTTTGATGCCCATCTCAAATGTTTTGAACAAAATATTCGATTCAGGACAAATCTTTTGAAGCAATATCTTCATAAATCCAGTCTTTTCATCCACTGACCAATCAATATCATCCAGATTAACTCCGGCAACCACTTCAAGAGAATTCAACACCGTATATGACAGTATGGAAACTGCAGCACATACTATATCGCTTCCTTCCTCGTTGTAGCCTGAATGGCCTTTAACTTCAAAACCCTTATAAGAATCACCGCTTCTGTCAATTACAACTTCGATCACTGATTAACCAACAATCTTTTCAATTTTAACTTGTGTATATGGCTGTCTGTGTCCTTGCTTCTTTCTATAATCTTTCTTAGGCTTATATTTGAAAACAATGATTTTTTTTGCTTTTCCATGATTTTCAACAACAGCATCTACTGCTGATCCTTCAAGATATGGTTTACCTGTGTTTATGTTTCCATCTTTAGATACAAACAAAACTTTGTCAAACTTAACAGCATCACCTTCAGCAAGATCAAGTTTTTCAACTCTAATTACATCGCCTTCTTGTACTTTGTACTGTTTTCCACCTGTTTCAATAATTGCGTACATTAATGCACCTCCTCAACCCAGTCTCGCCATTGCAGGTACTTTCGTTTAAAACCTGTTCAGAGCGGCTTACAAAATAAAAGTATAACCATTTTACATTACTTTGTCAACAAAATTCAAATTAATTCTTTTAACTTTTATTCTTTCCACACCTTTTAGTACTGAACATATGAATTCCTTCATTTCCTCAACTTTTAAACTTCCGTTTTCATTGATGTCTATAGTCATATCAAAAGACATTTCCAGTCCTTCTATATTTCTCATTTTGACATCCATAATATATTCTACAACATTGATTGTTCTTCTTTTAATTTTATTTTTCTTCTTTTTTACTCTTTCTATAACATATTCATTGTCAAGAATTGAATTCAATGACTTAAGAGCATCTTCAAATTTCTCTTCCTGATCAAAACCAATAGTAAAATTATAAACCTGAGAAGAAATCAAGGCAGATACTGCCTTTTTATTGTTATATTCATCAGCTTCTGTAATTCGCATACCTTCAGGCAGGTTGTTGTTCATTCTCTCCTTAAAATCATCAGTTGAAATATCACCTTCAATCTCAGCCTCTCCATACTCACCTGTACTTTCTATACCCAGCGACAGTGGAAATGCTATATTGAGCTTTGGATGTGGATTAAAACCTTCAGAATGCTTCACCGGTATTGAAGTCCTTCTTATTGATCTCTGCAAAACCCTCATAGTGTCAAGATGGGATATGAATCTTAATCTTCCTAATTTTGTAAACTTAAATACTATCTTCAAAACACGATCCTCCACCCAAATTCATATTTACACCGCATCCTGAACAATTTAGTCTGCAGTCTTCTGTTGTTTTTTCTTCAAGAGATTTTTTCTTTTCTTTAATCAAATACTCCTTTGTAACTCCACAATCAATGAAATCCCATGGAAGTATCTCATCAAAATCCTTTTGTCTCTCATTGTAGAATTCTGGATTCACTTCAGCCTCAACGAATGACTCAATCCATACATCATATTTAAACTTATCTCCCCATCCGTCAAAGGTACACCCATTTTTCCATGCTGTCTTTAATACTTTTGCAAGCCTTCTGTCTCCGAGAGCAAAAACTCCTTCTATAGAGCTTAGTTTGGGATCATGGTAATTGTATGAAACCTTTTTATCCTTAATAGCATTTTTCAATAAGCCAGTCTTTTCAGTGAATTCATCAACAGTATTCTGTGCTTCCCATTGAAAAGCTGTAAATGGTTTTGGTACAAAGCATGCTGCACTTACATTAACTTTTAGATTTCCTCTGATTTTTTCCCTTTCTCTATTAAAGAATTCATTTTTCACAAGATATGCAAGATCCTTGATACCATAAATATCCTCAACCGTTTCTCCCGGCAGGCCAACCATGAAATATAGCTTTACGGTAGACCATCCAAGATCAAATGCAGTCTTTACAGTTCCTAATATATTCTCTTCAGTAATATTCTTATTGATTACGTCTCTCATTCTCTGTGTTCCGGCTTCAGGGGCAAATGTAAGCCCTGACTTTCTTACCTTCTGAACCCTTTCCATAAGATCAAATGAAATTGAATCCAGTCTCAAGGACGGCAGAGAAAGGCTTATACGCCTATCTTCGTATTTATTCAATAATTCCGTAGCCAGTTCAATAAGTTTTGAAAAATCTCCAGTACTCAATGATGAAAGAGAAATTTCTTCATGTCCCGTGGACTCAATAAGAAGATCCGCCTGTCTTAAAAGAGTTTCTACTGATTTCTCCCTGACAGGACGATAAATCATACCTGCCTGACAAAATCTGCAACCTCTTGTACATCCTCTAAATATTTCAAGCACTATTCTGTCATGTACAGTTTCTATAAATGGAACCACTATCTTCTCTGGAAAGAAAGATTTATCAAGATCTTTAATTATCCTCTTTTTTACATTATCCGGAGCCTTTTCGTATAGTTTGTTTCTTTTGCTGATTGTCCCGTCATCATTATACTCAATGTCATAGAATTCAGGAACATATATTCCTTCTATAAGACATGCTTCCTTTAAAAAGGCTAATTTGTCATAACCCTTCTTCTTGTGTTCCCTGTAAAGGTCCATTACTTCCACAAGGATTTCTTCACTCTCTCCAAGGAAAAACATATCTATGAATTCATATAATGGTTCAGGATTGAATGCGCAAGGACCTCCTGCAATGACAAGAGGAAAACTATTATCCCTTTTTGCAGATTCAACTGGAATATTTGCCATGTTCATCATATTCAGAATATTCGTATAGCTCATCTCGTATTGGAGCGTGAATCCAACTATGTCAAAATCCCTTATGGAGTCCTGACTTTCAAGGGCAAAAAGTTCTATGTCATTTTCTTCCAGCTGTGCCTCAAAATCAGTCCAAGGTGCAAAGACCCTTTCACACCATATATCATCAATACTGTTAAGAAGGTTGTAAAGTATGTGCATTCCAAGATGTGACATTCCCACCTCGTATACATCAGGGAATGCAAATGCAAACCTGGTATTTACTCCATCTAAATCCTTAACAACAGAATTTAGCTCTCCGCCTGTATATCTTGCCGGTTTTTCTACTTTTAATAATATTTCTTCTAATTTGTTTATATCCAATTATTCTACCTCTTCATTTAGTAATTCTTTGATCATTTTAATTTCTCTTGCATGTCCCTTTTCATCATATGGTGTTTCCAGATAAAATGGTAGGTTCTTAAGTTTCGGATGCTTCATAAATGCCAAAAGAGCATCCAATCCAATAAGACCTTCTCCAATTCCAGCATGCCTGTCTTTGTTTTCACCAAAGGGCTTTAGACTGTCGTTAAGATGTATTGCCTTAAGCCTTTCAAGTCCTATAATCCTGTCAAACTCTTTAAGAACACCTTCAAGGTCATTTACAATATCATAGCCTGCACTGAATATGTGGCAGGTATCCATACATACACCAATCTTGTCCTTATGATTAATTCCGTCTATTATTCTAGCTAGTTCTTCAAAGCTTCTTCCTATTTCGGTACCCTTTCCTGCCATTGTCTCCAATAGTATAGTTGAAGTGATGTCATCTGTAATGTTTTCATTCAATATTTCTATTATATGCACTATACCCTTGTCTACTCCAAGACCAGTATGACTTCCTGGATGAAAATTGTATAAGTTACAGGGCAAAAGTTCAAGCCTTTCAAGGTCCTGTCTTAGAGCCTCCCTTGCAAAGGTTCTTACTTCTTCCTTTGCGGAGCTAAAATTATATGTATATGGAGCATGGCAAAGTATTGGCGCAAAACTGTTTTCCTTAACAATTTTGTGAAATGCTTCAACATCACTGTCATCTAGTTTTTTTACAGCACCACCTCTAGGATTTCTTGGAAAATACTGAAAAGTATTGCTTCCCATTTCAAGTGCCATGTTTGCAGCTGCCTTGAATCCTTTAGATATTGAAAGATGTGTACCTATATTTATCATTAAACCACCTGTTTTCTTTTGAATTTTTTCAGACTTAATAATACCATAAATAATCATTTAAAGCTATGCATAATTAAAGTCTTTCTTTATCATTGATTCACTGACCTTCAAACACTTCCATATCGATGCCAATTTTTTCTGCATTTATTACTGCTTGATTTTTTTCCTTTTCTGCTTCATAATTATCATGAAGTATCAAATGTATCTTTTTTCCCCATTAAATCACCATTTCATAAATGAGTTCTATTGATTTTAACATAAAGATATAGAAAAATATAATAAAATTCGAGGTAATTATGTCAAAAATAGATAAAAAGTTTTGGAAAAGATTTGATTTCATGCTTGTAGCTACAGTCTTAGTTTTGTCGGTATTTGGTGTCATAGTAATAAAAAGCGCCACAATGAGCCTAGCACAAGGATCATCAAGATATGTGAACAGACAGCTCATCTCACTATTTATGGGAATCATAATCATGGTTTTCCTAATTTTCATAGACTATGAAATCTACGGTAATTTTTATATACCAATCTATGTAGTATGCAATTTAATGCTGGTCGCAGTACTGATCTTTGGTTTTGGAGAAAACCAGTGGGGTGCTAGAAGCTGGATTGAAATTGGTCCTGTTACATTTCAACCATCAGAAGTTGTTAAATTCGGGCTTATAATTTCATTGGCCAAATTTATAGACAAAAACAGGGCAGACATCAACAATCCATTTACCCTCATCAAGATACTTGCCTTTGCAGGCTTTCCTATCATATTGATTATGCTTCAACCTGATTTTGGTACTTCCATGGTATTTATTTTCTTTATATTGGTAATGTTGTTCATTTCAGGTCTTGATATGAAATACTTCCTGATATTCATAGCCCTCGGAATAATCATGGTTCCAATACTTGCCATGACTCTTGACGATTATCAGATTAACAGGATACAGGTGTTCCTGGATCCAAGTCTTGACCCACAGGGTGCTGGATATCAGGTTATACAGTCTAAAATTGCAATTGGCTCAGGCCTGGTATACGGAAGAGGTCTTTTCCAGGGAGTTCAAAATCAGTACGGATTCCTTCCAGCAAAGCAAACAGATTTCATTTTTGCAGTTATAGGTGAGGAACTCGGTTTCCTTGGAGGTCTGTTCCTCATTTGCCTCTATGCCTTTTTAATGTACCGGCTTATCAAGATTGCAAAAAACGCATTGGACATGTTTGGGTCATTAATTGTCGTCGGTATAACGGCAATGATGTTTTTCCATATATTCGAGAACATAGGGATGACCATTGGGCTCACACCTGTAACAGGAATTCCCCTTCCCTTCATCAGCTATGGAGGAACATTTATGCTGATCAATATGATAAGTATTGGGCTTGCCCTTTCGGTAGCAGTAAAAAGAGAAGGACTGGAATTTTAAGTTCTTCTCTTTTATTTTTTTGCAATAGCTGGGTACAAATAATAACAGGCGACAGTTCCCTACTCCCTCGGAACGACAATCTTTAACTGATAATGTTGATTGTCGAACCTCGAAGTCGAGACCTCACTGTCGCCTGTTATTATTTTTTGTTATATATGTGAATTTATTGCTATTTAATCTGTCTTCTCTAAATCAATTCAATAATTCAAGAAAAGAGATTATGTTTAGATCATCTGAAACAGCTACCTCCGATAAATTCCTTGATAATAGAAGTGTTTGGGATTATGCTGTCATCTTCTATTTCCATGAAATAGCTTAAGAATTCAAGCAGTCGTTTCTTTTCGTAGCAGAAGTTGCAATCGTCTCTTATTTCCTCGATTATTGGTATTGCATATTTTTTAAGTACGGTTAACTCGTAAATAAGGGATGAGTTAAACATAACATCTGCATTTTCCTGGTATGGAAAAATATAATTATTTTCACCCTTTACTACATTTTCCCAAAGTTCCAGTGTTTTTTCTCCATTATGTCCTCTATATTTCATATCTCTTATTATTCTTCTTATAAGCCTCAAATCAGTAGTAGAGACTCTATTGTGATCGTCAATATTAAGTTGCGTCAATGCACTTATATATATCCTATATTTGAGGTTTTGTTCTATTGATTCAGTCAACTTTTCATTTAAGCCGTGAATCCCTTCTATTACAATATACTGTCCAGCATCTACAGAAACAGGTGTTTCGCGACTTTCCCTCTTTCCCGTGAAAAAATTAAACCTTGGCATGATTATTTCCTCACCAGATAAAAGATTTGTCAAATCCTTGTTAAAAAGATCAATATCTAGGGCTTCAATAGTATCGAAATTATATTCTCCATTACTGTCCTTTGGAGTATTTTCCCTTTCAACGAAATAATCGTCTAGAGAAATTGTTAGATAGTCCTTTCCGTTAACCTTCAGCTGAATTCCAAGCCTGTTGGCAAAGGTCGTTTTCCCTGATGATGATGGACCTGCTATTAATATTACTCTTGCATCACTTTCACAGATGCTGTCTGCAATATATGCAATTTTCTTTTCATGAAGAGCTTCCGTTACTCTTATGATGTCATTTATTTCACCATTTAATATGGATTTGTTAAGCTCTCCTGCATTGCTTACCTTCAACAGTTTCGCCCATATTTCAGACTCTATGAATACATTAAACAGTTTCTCTTGATGGTTGTATTTAGGAATGGAATAGTTGTGTTCCTTTCTTGGGAATATGAGAACCAATCCTGGTGCCGATATTTTTAAATCATAACTTTCAAGTTTTCCGGTGCTCTTGTAAGTCTCACCCATAATATTGTAGTATGTATTGTTAATCTTGCATACTTTTATATTTTCAATACCTAAATTCTCAAAAAGAAGAACTTTATCCATCATATTTTGCTTTCTGAAAATCTCTATAGCATCTTCTTTTTTAAGAAGTTCTTTTCTGATTCCCATGTTGTCAGCTATGATTTTGTTCATTTCCTCTTTGATTTTTTCTACATCATCATCAAACAGCTCCCTGTTTAAAACAAGTTCAGTATAAAAACCCTTGTTTATTGAATGTTCTATAACCACCTGTTTATCTGGAAATGTTCTGTTACATGCTTCAAGATAGACAAGTACCAATGTGTTTATGTATCTTCTTAATCCTTTGTCGTTGTATATTTGAATATCACTCATATTATCACCTGTAATTTTTTATTTTTCGGAACATTTTTAATTTTTTTTCGTTTAATCTAATGAGGTTAACCTTTATCCACCCATACAGGAGCAGATTAAATATCTGCTCCCGTCCCCAATTAACCCATCAATTCTTTTTTAAGTTTGATATAATTTCTTGGACATGAAGCTTCAAATACTTTTCCATTAAGGTATTCAAGTTCTCCTGCAAATCCTTTGAACTTAAGTTTTTGGGAATGAAGAAGATATCGATTCATTCCCTTTGTTTTACCGCCATATTTTATATCTCCTACCAGTGGATGGCCAATGCTGCTCAAATGAGCACGAATCTGATGAGTTCTTCCTGTAATGAGTTCCACCTCTATTTCAGTGAATCCGTTATTGTATAGGACCGGCTTTATTCTTGTGAAAATCTCCTTATACCCTTCAATTTCAATATTTCTGACTACTACCTTGTTTACATCATCTCTCTTTTTTAGAAACCCGCCAATTTCTATATCTTTTGAAATTTCACCCTGTACTATTGAACAATAATATTTGCTTATGTTTCTGTTTCTAATATTTTCATTCATTTCTTTCAAAGAATTATAGTTCTTAGCTGCTATGATAATTCCTGTTGTATTCCTATCCAGTCTGTTGCAAAAAGAAGGTCTAAAGGTTGCGGAATCATCTTCTTCACCCAAGTAAGATAATAGTTTGTCCAACAGAGAAAGTTTTCCATCCCCCAGGGGTTGAACATCAATTCCTGCATGTTTGTTGACAAGTATTATGTTTGAGTCCTCATATACCACATCAAGTTTACCTTCATTTTCAACATATGTCTTTGATGTTCTAAATTTCTCAATAGTATCATCAGCAAGATATATCTCCACCACATCTCCTAGTTCAAGAAAGTATTCTTCTTTAACTTTTTCACCATTGACCTTGATATATTTTTTTCTAAGCACCTTATAAATGAATGCATTTGGAGCCTTATTCAGATATTTTTTTAAAAATCTGTCAATCCTCTGTTTCTCTTCATTTTTATTTATCTTAATTGTTATCATATTATTCCTTCCAAAACATACTCTCAAATATTATAATATAATTCCAATACAAATGGAACATTATATATATTGAATACGTCTAAATATTGTGATATATTTATTATGACATTAGGGAATGGAGTGATATCTTTTTGAAAAAACTAGTAAATGCAATAAAAGACTTTTTTTACGAATCAACAGACTATGCAATTATATTGATGATTGTTATAGTCATAGGAGTAATACTTATCTGGAGATTTAACATTTTGTTTAGTTTTGACATTTCAAAAGACCCTATTCAGGATGGAGATGAAATTCCAATTGAAACAAACTTACCTGAAGAGTCGCAAGAAGATACTCCAGATGATCAAAATCCTTCAGACCAGGACACTGAGAACCAGGATGATTCTACAAATGATGAAAGCAACCAGCCAGATGAAACAAGGACAATCAAGGTGACGATTCCTTCTGGGAGTTCTGCACAAACCATAGGAGAAATTCTCTACAACAAGAATCTCATTTCCGATTCAGATAAATTCATTCAAAGATCCGTTGATCTCGGTATGGATACAAAACTTAAGTCCGGTGATTTTGAAATCACATCTGATATGGAATTAGACGAAATCATTAAAGAAATTGCACGTATGAACTAAAATTTTGATAAGCAAATCATAAAACCTATGACAGAGTCATAGGTTTTATGATTTGCTTTTTAATTTTTAATTTTTGATATCCTAGTATAAATTATTTACATAATAATCTATTACTGATTTACGAATGTTTTCAGAAAAAACCTGCTGTTTCTTTAGGGCGTTCAATATCCATATACTTTTTGAGTGAAGTACTGCAAATTTATAGTCCTTCAATACCACTTCATACAGAACATTTTTCAGTTTTACAGATTCCATCTCTATAAAATATGCTTCAATGTTTTCATAGTTCATATGTCTCAAAAGTCTAAAAGTTGTTTTGTCTTTTTCATCATAATAATAATTACATTCTTTAAGATAAGTTTTATGAAAATTATTATGCCTTTCCTTGCCCCTCTCATCCAAAGCCATTGTTTTATAGTATTTTGCCATTGTATTGTAATACTGATAGTTATACATACCCTTTTCAACACAATCTATTGTATCAAAGGGGGTTGACTTTGAACTAACAATAAATTTGTAACTTAAGAGAATATACTCTCTTTTTGTTATTTCACCGTTTCTCAATCGTATTATCAATGAATCTCGGTTTTGATAAAATCTCTCAATTTTTGTATCTTGTTTCGTATTATATTCCAAATTAACACCTTTTCTTAAAATTTATAAACCATTATAGCACAATACAACAGTCTAGTCTTCACTTATGGGTAATTTACCTAGCTCCCCTAATGTTAGTTCCCTATATTGACCCTTCTCCAGTTTGCTGTCCAGCTTTATATCTCCAATTGAAAGCCTTTTTAAATATGTTACATTTATTCCTAACATTTTGAACATTCTTTTGATTTGATGATATTTTCCTTCTCTAATAAAGATATTTAGTTTACATAATTCAACTTCATTTGATATCATGTCTATTCTACAGTCCAAACATCGACTTCCATCTTCAAGAATAATGCCGTTTTCTATTGAAATCCTGCTTTTTTCAGAAAGTTTTCCATCAAGTTCAACATAATATTCCTTTTCTACATGCTTTTTTGGAGACAAGATATTATGTGCCATTTTGCCATCATTCGTCAATAGTACAAATCCTTCAGTATCCTTGTCAAGTCTTCCCGCAGGAAAAAGGCTGATATTTTTCAGATTGCCATCTAATATATCAATCACATTGGTATCCTTGCTGTCTGTTGATGAAACTATACCTGCAGGTTTGTTAAGCATTATATATGTATACTTCTTATACTCAACCTGTTCACCCTTTACAAATACTTTGTTTTCATCTGTATTTATCTTTGCAGAAAAGTTTTTAATTATTATACCATCAATTTCTACATATCCTGATTTTATCAATGTCTTGATTTCTCTTCTACTTCCCAACCCCATGTTTGAAAGAAGCTTGTCAAGTCTCATAAAGGCCATTACATCATCCTCCACTCTTTAAGATAGTGGTTTTTCAATATTCCCTGAGAGATTTTCCCCCATCCTGCAGGAAACCCGTCAATGGTTACCAGATTCCATCCTTTTTCACCTTCTACATGAAGAGTTTCACCCTTTAAATACTTGAGGGCTTCTGGACCTTCAATGCCAATATTTACAGATTTAACCACATCATCCTTTTTCAAGAAGGAGGCCAGAGCCTGGGAAGGCATAAATCTTCCGTTTTTTTCAAAACCAATCTCCAGGCCGTTGTAGAACACATCCATGCCACTGGTTCTGATTCCTGTTTCCTTGAATATTTTCCCCTTTTTCAGCGTCAGATTCCAGTCAGTGATATCCAGGCCTGTTTCTTCAGCAAAAACCTTTAGAGAGTCTATTTCCTTGTTGCCTTGAATATTCATTTCAATATTTCCAATGATTCCATCAAAACTATCTGTTTTCTTAAGCTTTACAGCAAAATGACCTTCCCCGTTTGTAATATGAGGCCATATTCTGAATGCCCCATCAAGACCCAAAAGTCCTTTTGACAGCTCTGTTTTAGAATTATGTAAACCAATATCGTCGATTAATTCAAATTCCTTGTTCTTTTCAAGAAATTCCGATATGATTTTTTCATTTTCTTCCGTTGAAAAAGTACAGGTAGAATAAACTAATTCTCCACCCGGTTTTAGAAGGTCTTTTGCATGGTTCAATATTTCCACCTGCATATCAGTAAACTTATTATCTTCATATGTACAATATCTTTTTTTTGTTTTTTCATCCCTTCTGAACATTCCTTCTCCAGAACACGGTGCATCAACAAGAATCTTGTCGAAATAATTCTCAAAGAATGATTTTAAGGTTTCTGCCGTTTCATTAGTTACAATTGAATTTGTAATGCCGAATAACTGGATGTTCCTTTTTAAAGACAACAGCCTTTTCCTGTTCACATCATTTGCAATGATAATTCCCTTATTCTTCATTTTCGCACCTATTTGTGTAGTTTTGCCTCCAGGTGCGGCACATAGATCAAGAACCCGTTCTCCCGGACATGGATTTAAAAGTTCCACAGGCAGCGATGCACTTGGCTCCTGTATGTAAAACAGTCCGCAATGATAGTATACATCCTTACCCGGTCTGCTATCATAATTTATATAATAGCCATCACTGCACCACGGTATGGGTTCTTCTATATATTCTATTTTTTTTTGAAAATCATCTTTACTGATTTTTAATGAATTACGTCTTATTCCTCTAATATTTCTATGATCAAAGGAATCCATAAATTCTTCATAATCATCTTTTAAAAGTTTTTTCATTTTATCTTCAAATTTAACTGGTAGTTTCATAAATTACACCTCATATATTTGCATACAAATTCTATCAGAGATATGCGATTATGGCAATAAAAAAATGGCACCAACTGTTTCAAGCGCCATTCAAATCCACTGCTTTAGAAAGTAAAAATATGCATAACCCCTTGAAGCGTTGGTGTTATGCGGTTAACGCAGCAAAGCTGCTTTCTTGATTTAGAATATATATTCCTTCATTTCAGGTGTCAGCTGATTTTCATCAAAGCTAACACTCATTACAAAATCGACTTCAAATTTTTCAGACGCTGTTTCGAGCTTCTTTATGACATCTTCCAAATCTTCAGCTCCGATATTGGCAATTTTATACAATCCATCTATATAAACCAGTTCAATGTCATAATCCGCTGCCAGTAACCCGTATGCAAAACCCAAGAATTGATCTGGATTGTCTATTCCAAAATCCTTTGTATTAATGTACTTAATTTCATGGTTTAAATCAAATATGTGCTTATTGTTTGCTTCAAGAAAGAAAACCTTACCTTTGACAGTACTTATGGAATCGTTCCCCATCTCAATCATTTTTCTTGTCTTACCGGTTCCCTTGGAACCACAAACTAACTTGACCATTTTAACCGCCTCCATTGTTTTTTTTTATTATAGCACAAATAGAAAGGGTTTTCTATGCGTAAGTCGGTTAATTTTTTTTCATATTTAAAGCTTTACCACCAAGATAATCGCAAAGTTTACCCTGATACGAATTATTGTCTTTCATTTTTAATATTAATTCATCTTTTAATTTTCTCCAGGAAGTACACCAGTTCGAGAAAAGTGTTTCCTCCTTAGGTGCCCTTCCAAAAAGTCTTTGAACAACAATATCCGGTGAAAGGTATAATAAAAAAACTTCAAGTCTTTCCAAATATTCGTCTTTTTCTATCATATTAATTTCACCATTTTTATACATTTCACCAAGAATCGTATTTCTCAATATATACAAGGAATGAACCTTGACAAATTTTATCTTTAGAGCTGACAATATCTTGGCATTTTCAATAACATCCTCCATATCGTCCCACGGAAGATTCAATATGATATGAGCACATACTTCAAATCCATATTTTCTGATCATAAGAACAGCATCAATAAATTCAGCCAGTGTATGTCCCCTATTTATCTTTTTTAAGGTTTTGTAATTGCAGGTTTGAAGACCTAGCTCAATTTCAATGTCAATATTTTCCCTAT
>NZ_CEZJXU010000010.1:0-5714 GCF_983023055.1 Dethiosulfatibacter sp.
AAATTCGAGATTCTTACCATAGATCAACACTCGGAATTTTACAATAAGTTCATGGATTACAATAAAAAAGAAATTCGTAAATTTTTCATGACTGAAAACTTCAACCTTACTGAAAATTCACTAGGCTTTTATATTCTAAGAAATCTTGTGACCACTGGCATATTCATAGGTGAAAAGAAGGGAAACATACTTGAAGTCAAACTCGACTATGTAATACCTGCCTATAGAGATTTTAAAACTGGCAAATTCGTATATGATAACTGTCTCGACTTTTTCAGAAAAAAAGGTATAACAAGAATTACAGCTTCGGCAAAACATTTAGAACACCACAACTATCTAATTAAAATGGGTTTCAAGAGTATTGCAGAAAGAGATTATTACTATCTTGATATATGATTTTTTAAAAATAGAACACTAAAAAACCGCCTCGAATACAATCATCCGTTCAGGCGGTTTTAATTATATGACTATTTACAATACAACACCAGTTTTAAACAATGCTATTTCTCTGAAGTCATTTTCTTCATTTTTTGCTTCCCTACCATTAATAATCTCAACTAGTAATTCAACAAAATCAACAAAGAGCTCTTCCATAGTTACACCTTCTGTAAGTTTTCCTGCATTGAAATCTATCCAGTTCTTCTTTTTTTCACCAAGAGCACTGTTTGTAGAAATCTTAACTGTAGGTATGAATCCACCGAAAGGAGTACCTCTTCCTGTTGTAAAAAGTACTATATTGCACCCTGCTATTCCAAGAGCTGTTGTAGCTACCAAGTCATTTCCTGGAGAATATATAAGATTAAGTCCCTTGTTCTTTAATATTTCACCATATTTCAATACATCTGTAACAATAGAACTTCCTGCCTTTTGAGTACATCCAAGAGATTTCTCTTCAAGTGTTGTTATTCCACCTTTTTTGTTGCCTGGAGAAGGATTGTCATATATTACCTGGTCATGTCTCTTGTAGAAATCCTTAAAATAGTTTACCATATCAACAATTCCATCGAATGTATCTTCATCTTTTGCTCTATCCATAAGAATTGTCTCGGCACCAAACATTTCAGGCACCTCTGTTAGAACACTGGTACCTCCAAGGCTGATTACATAATCAGAAAAAAGTCCAAGAAGTGGATTGGCTGTAATACCCGAAAGTCCATCAGAACCTCCGCACTCAAGTCCAAATTTCACCTCTCCAATGGAAGTCGATTCCCTTTTATCATGTTTTGCTATGCTATAAAGTTCTTCAAGAAGATTAAGTCCAGCTTCTATTTCATCATCTTCTTCCTGTGAAATCATGAATCTAGTTCTATCATTATCATACTCTCCAAGAGTATCCCTAAATGCATCTATTTGATTATTTTCACATCCAAGTCCGACAACAAGTACTCCACCTGCATTTGGATGCTTAACCATTGCCTGAAGGGCTGTCCTTGTATTTACATGGTCTTCTCCCATCTGTGAACATCCATAAGGATGTGTATATGTATATATTCCATCAACTTCCAAATCAGGATTTCTTTTTAGAAAGTTTTTTACTATGGCCTCCGATATTCCATTTGAACATCCTACAGTTGGTATTACCCATAGTTCATTTCTTATGCCTACATTTCCATTTTTTCTTTTGTATACCTCTACTCTTCTGTCTTCCATTTGTTCAATGACAGTTTCCTTCACAGGACTATATTTATACTCTATCAAATCATCCAGCAAGGTTTTAACATTATGTACATGAACATGGCTTCCTTGGTTTCTATCTTCAACAGCTCCACCTATTGGATACCCATATTTTATTATTCTGTCTCCCAGATTGATATTCTTAAATGCTATTTTGTGTCCACGGTCTATATCTTCCTTTAATATTATCTCAGCACCATCCACTGATATTTTGTCGCCTTTTTTGAGATTGGAAAGGGCTGTTATCACATTGTCATTTTCATTTAATTTTATGACATTATTCATAACTTATCTCCTAAATTAGATATTTAAAGCTCTAATATAGTTTCCAAAGTTTTCTTTATTCCATTTATATTTATTGAATAAACATACTCTGAAACCATTTTATGTAATCCATCTACATCATTAAGATTCATCTTCCATATTTCATCCATTGCCAAAACTTCTCCGACAATTTTTTCTGCACTTTCAAGTGAATCATCCCAAACTGTCCAAATTTTTGTATACTTTTCAAGTATAGACTTATCATCCTTAAGGTCAAAAGTTTTTCCATCATAGCTTCCCCTATAAAAAGTTATAAGTGATGCAAGACCGAAAAGTAACTTCTTCGGTAATTTCCCTTCTATTTTTATATAGTCAAGTATTGACGGAAGTACCCTTGTCTCATATTTCGAATTGGAATTAAGTGATATGGCACTTAGCATATGCTTGATATATGGATTTCTAAATCTATCCATTACATCTGCAACAAATACCTTCAATTCAGCTTCAGGAAGATCTATAGTTGCACTTATTTCTTCCTTCATTATATCATCAATATATTTTCCAACTAAGTCATCCCCTACAGCTTGACCTACAGTTTCAATTCCACTTAGAAGTCCTACTGGCACCATACTAGTATGCGCTCCATTAAGTACTCTTACTTTTCTTGTTCTATAATTTTGCAAATCATCTGTAAATACTACGTTTAATCCAGCCTTGTCTGCAGGGAAAATTTCTCTGACTTCTTTAGGTCCTTCAATAACCCAAAGATGGAACTGTTCTCCTTCAACCACCAAATTATCACTATATCCAAGTTCCTCACATATTTCATCAATTCTGTCTCTTGGAAATCCTGTAACTATTCTATCTACTAGCGTATTACAGTATATATTATTGTTATTTAACCATTTTATAAAGTCTTCTTCAAGACTCCAGTCAGATGCAATGGTATTTAGTATCCTCTTAAGGTTATCTCCATTGTTTTCTATTAACTCACATGAAAGAAGTAAAACACCTGAATTTTCCTTATCTTCAATTGTATTATACCTTTCATATAACCATGATAAAAGTTTTGCAGGATATGAAGTTTGTACAAGGTCATTTTTCCTATCTTCCTTTAAGTATGCTATTCCAGATTCAGTTGTATTACTTATTATAATTTTAATATTCTCATCTCTTGCAGTTTCCATATAAGATTCAAACTCACTATAAGGGTTGATACAGTTATTTACTACATCTATAAGATACTTGTCTCTGACTGGCTCTCCATTCTTTATTCCCTGAAGAAAAAGAGTATATAGACCGTCTTGGTCATTTATAAGTTCCGACAACCCTTTTTCTATTGGTTGTACAAGTGTAACCCCACTGTCAAAATTAATTTCCCTATTCATTGTAAATACTATCCAATCTACAAAAGCACGGAGAAAATTTCCTTCTCCAAATTGCAACACCCTAGTTGTATATTTACTGCTTTCAATAGTATTTCTATTTAGCTTCATATTGCCTCCCTAATTATATTTAATGCTTCATCCTTGATATATCTAAAATATATCTTATTGAGATGTATTTGTCAACCCAGATTAGATGCAAACCATTTCAATAATAAATCCATAGTGGTTTTACATTTTTAAAAAGATTGTCTATATATTAACAACCCTATAATTGTCTTTTTTATAGCGATACTGCCCTTGCAAAATCCATACTGAAAGCTATTATAGATCGACAGTCTTTCACTATAATATTAGCATATGAGCAGTATGCAAGGATTAACGTTATAATATTAACATACTGTGTAACAACTATATCATCTACTCCTTCACGGAAGCTTACTAGCCACTAAAAACATATTGACAAAATAATATTTTAAATATATGATAGATATATCAGAGATGGTTTTTATACGTCTTTGTAAACAAAACTAAATTTTCTGGAGGAAAAAATGAAAAGAGCACTTGCATTATTATTAGCTTTATTGATGGTATTTGCCGTGGTAGGATGTGCCAAGGACGAGCCCGTAGCACCAGCAGAACCTAATGAAGAAAATGGTGGCGAAAAAGATACAGTAGAGGAAAACGTTGATCCTATATTGATTCAAATAGCTTATGGAAACAATCCTGGCGAGCCAATCGACTTGGCTGCCAACGAATGGGCAAGATTAATTGAAGAAAGAAGTAACGGAGCGATGAAAGTTGAAGTTTATCCTTCAGCACAACTTGGTTCTAAAAGTGATGTTATCGACCAGATGCTAGCTGGTGACAATGTAATCACATTGGCAGACGGAGCTTTTCTTGCTGACAGAGGAGCAAAAGATCTTGGTATCATGTTCGCACCTTATGTATTCGAATCATGGGACGATGTATGGAGACTTGTTGAAAGTCCATGGTTCGCTGATCAAGCTGCAATAGTTGAAGAGCAAGGTTTGAAGGTTCTTACCGCAAACTGGATATATGGAGACAGACATACACTTACAGTTGATCCTGTAACTGCAGTTGCTGATTTAGAAGGTATGAAGATAAGAGTTCCAAACAACAATATTCAAATAAAAGGTATGGAAGTTCTCGGAGCAACTCCAACACCTATGGCATTTGGAGATATCTACACTGCACTTCAACAAGGAGTTGTAGACGGTGTTGAAAATCCTCTTGGAGTACTTTACGCAGGTAAATTCTATGAAGTTGCCAAGCATCTTATTCTTGATGCTCACGTTAAGAACTTAACTCTATGGATAGGTGGAACTGCAATGTATGATTCACTTACACCTGAACAACAACAAATCCTTATGGAAACAGGTAACGAAGCAGGACTATTCAACAACGGAATCGTTGACAAGGCAAATGAAGAAGCTTTGGCAGCACTTGAGGCTGAAGGTGTAATAGTTCATGAAATAGATATAACTGAATTCCAAGAATCTGCACTTAAGTTCTATGAAATAGAATCAATCACAAAAGACTGGACTCCTGGATTGTATGACACTGTAAAAGCAGCAATGCAAGAATAAGTCTAATTACATATAAACATTAAGAGAAGGCATATGACTCCCAAAGGGCCATATGCCTTTATTAAATCAGATTACAAATTGGTTTGACTTAGTATCCCTGTCTTTGTCCATGGTGCTAATGTGAAGCGATGAAAAAGTAGTCACGGAGGTAAAATATATGAAAAAAATACTTAACACTATATTGAAGATTGACTATGTCATCGCTGTTACAGCAGTTACAGCATTGATTGGCGTAACCTTCTTCGGTGTTTTTATGAGATATCTGTTCAACAGTCCCTTTGTATGGCTGGAAGAAGTACAGATGTGGTTAATCATCTGGGTAGTTTTTTATGGAGGTGCTGCGGCTGTCAGATCAGGCAATCATGTATCCATAGAATTTATTGTCGAAAGATTTCCCAAAAATTTACATAAAATGGCAACTTTATTAGAAGTAATTGTTGTAACTGTAGTTTTATGGTTTTTATCAACCAACAGCATTGCATTAATACAGCAATACATTAAAACTTCAAGGGTCACCAATATTCTTCATATTCCATTTGTATTCATTTATTCTGCAGTTCCAATTGGTTGTTTTTTAATTGTATTAAATTTCATACTGTTGGCAATTGAAGAATTAACCGGTAAACAAATACTAGAAGAGGAGGCAGGTCATGCAAATTAACCCAATAGCAATAGCAGCAATCATAATGCTTGTCTTTCTATTTTTAAAAGTACCTGTATTTGCATCTGTCCTTACTGCATCTGCAACCTATTTCTTCCTCACTCCTGGTGTATCTACAAA
>NZ_CEZJXU010000010.1:5724-7460 GCF_983023055.1 Dethiosulfatibacter sp.
AAATTTATTGAGCAGTCTCTCTTTTTCATGAATACCTGGTGTATCTACAAAAATGATGGCTCAAAGAGTCTCCTCTGGAGTCGAAAGTGTAGCCTTGCTAGCTGTACCATTTTTCGTATGCGCAGGAATACTTATGAACTATTCAGGAGTTACCAAGCGAGTTATGGCTTTTGCTGAAGTAATGACAGGAAGAATGACAGGAGGACTAGCTCAGGTTAATATAGTTTTATCTACATTAATGGGAGGTCTTTCGGGCTCCAATCTGGCCGATGCTGCCATGCAGGCTAAAATGCTGGTTCCAGAAATGGAAAACAAAGGATTTTCAAAGGAATTTTCTTCTGTGGTAACTGCATTTTCTGCAATGATAACACCATTGATTCCTCCCGGAATCGCAATGATTATCTATGGCTCCATAGCCAATGTATCAATTGGCAAATTGTTTGTAGCCGGTATAGGTCCTGGGCTTTTACTTTGTGTAACAATGATGATGTTGACTAGTAAAATAGCTGGTAAAAGAGGCTATGTTCCTGTAAGAACAGGCAAAATGCCTGCAGCAGACTTCCAAGAATCCCTAAGAGGAGCGTTTCTTCCTATGCTTCTGCCAGTAATTATCATAGGTGGAATCCGTTTAGGAGTATTTACACCAACAGAGGCTGGAGCCGCTGCAGTAGTATATGCAATGATCCTTGGATTCTTCTACAAAGAATTAAATCTAAAGATAGTATACCAGGCACTTAAGGAAACAGTTGTATCGACAGCATCCATAATGCTTATAATAGGAGCTGCTTCAGCTTTCGCATGGGTACTCACCAAGGAAAGAATACCTCAGACGGTAACTCAATATATTGTTGATCTAATATCCAACAAATATGTTTTCCTTCTTGTTGTAAATATTCTATTAATATTTGTAGGCATGTTTATTGAAGGAAATGCGGCAATGATAGTTCTTGTTCCACTACTTGCTCCAGTTGCCACTCATTACGGCATCGACCCCATACATTTCGGAATGGTATTCATATTCAATATGTCAGTAGGAAGTATTTCACCGCCAATGGGAACTCTAATGTTTGTAACCTGCGGTATAACAAAATGTAAAATTGGAAATTTCATAAGAGAAGCAATCCCATACTACGCCTTGCTTATTGTATGTCTAATGCTTTTGTCTTATTTCCCGATTTTCACAACAGGTCTTGTAAACCTAATATTTGGATAAAAGGAGTTATTAATGAATAGAGAAATCAATATAATAGGACCACAAAAAGTAGAAATAAGAGAGGCAAAACAGGCTGAAATAAAGGAAGGCGAAGCTTTGTTGAAGCTCATATATGGAGGTATCTGCGGCTCAGACCTTAACACCTATAGAGGCGCATCTGCCTATGTATCCTATCCAAGAATACCTGGCCACGAACTTGCAGCCGAAATAGTTGAAATAGGAAAAAACGGCAAGGATCTCAAAGTAGGAGACATAGTAACTGTAAATCCATACTTTAACTGTGGCGCATGCTATTCATGCCAAAGAGGATTGGTCAATGCATGTATGGACAACCAGACAATGGGAGTACAGCGTGAAGGTGGATTTATGACCTATCTTCCTATGGATATAAATCGCCTTTACAAGGCTGATGGACTTACAGCGAAGGAAGCAGTACTTGTGGAGCCTTTCTGCATAGGATATCACGGAGTAAAGATTGCAATGCCTAAAAAAGGCGAGAAGGTACTTGTACTAGGTGCAGGTT
>NZ_CEZJXU010000010.1:7470-13265 GCF_983023055.1 Dethiosulfatibacter sp.
CAATGTTCTCTGCAATGCATTTCGGTGCAGATGTCTATATGGCAGACATTTCCCAAGATAAACTTGACCTTGCAAAATCTCTTGGAGCAAAGGGTACAATCCTAAATACCTCAAGTGTAGATTTCGATAAACAGGTATCTGAAATAACAAATGGCAATGGTTTTGACGTAACTGTAGAAGCCGTTGGAATGCCTTCAACCTTCCAGAACTGTATCGATGCAGCAGCATTCGGAGGAAGGGTCATTCTAGTAGGCATATCAAAAAATAATCTTGACTTCAATTTTACCATGATACAGAAGAAGGAACTTATGATCCACGGCTCAAGAAATGCAATTAAATCAGACTTTGAAGAAGTAATAGAAATTATTAAGGCAAAAGAATTTGATGTACTCAGTGTAGTTACAAACGAATACAACTTTGATGATGCCTGCATAGCTTTTGAAGACATGTTCAACAATGCAGGAAAGATGCTTAAGACTATAATAAAATTCTGATATCCTGTTTATACGGTAACAATTAGATTTATGTCCCTAACAAATTATTGATGTAAATATCGGAGGATTATTATGTGGAAAAACGATGCTGAATTGTTTCAGCTCATAGATGAAGTATTATATACACCTGTAGTAGGAGATATTCTTGATGCAATGGGAAAATATCACCAGTTCCTGCCTCAGCCTATAGGTCCCACTAAGGAAAATATAAAGGTTATAGGAAGAGCAATGCCAGTCATAATGACTGACATCTACGGTCCTCAAGTAAAACCTTTTGGCCTACTGACAGAAGCCTTGGACCAACTAGAAGAAAATGATGTCTATATAGCAAGCGGTGGAAATCATAGATGTGCTTACTGGGGGGAGTTGCTTACTGCAACTGCCCGCACTCACAAAGCTGCAGGAGCAATTATAGATGGCTTTCATAGGGACACTCCCCAGATGATTGCCCAGGATTTCCCTGTATTTTCAAGGGGATGCTATGCTCAAGACTCTTCTGTAAGGACACAGGTTGTAGACTTCAGATGTCCAATAGAGGTGGGCGGAGTATGGATCAACCCTGGCGATTTAGTGTTTGCCGATGTGGACGGCGTACTAATCATTCCAAAAGAGCTGGAAGTTGAAGTCATAACCCAAGCCCTAGAAAAGGCAAAGGGAGAAAAAGTAGTGAGAAAAGCCATAGAAAACGGAATGTCTGCAACAGAAGCTTTTGCAACATTTGGAATACTGTAAAAAACTCCTGTAGTAAATGTCGAATAAACAGTAATTAAAAATGTAAATATGACAAATAAAACCCGATAATAGCCATCTAATGAGGCTGCAACCGGGTTTATTTTTGATAATTATTCAATTGCTGATATTTATCACAACTATACAATTATATTATTTATAGCAACTTCCCTGGAAAGTACTATATGTTCATACATCCTGTTCATAGCCAGTTCAACATCATTATCAAGTATTGCGTCAATGATTTTGATATGCTCTTCTCTTGTCATTTCGCTCCTTAACTCGGCGTAAAATGTATGTATTCTCATACGATGAATCTGGTCATAAACCTTTGTCATCATTTCAACAAGGTAATTATTTTCGCTTAAATTAAGAAAATAATCATGAAACTCTTCATCCAAGTTAACAAAATGTTCCTTTTTTTCTTCTCTCGAAAGATTTGAAAGATCTTCTAAAAACTTCGTTTTAATATCCTCTAGCCATTTGCTATCAATGGAGTGAAAAACTTTTCGTAATAGCTGGGGTTCAACCAACTCCCTGACTTCATATATCTCTCTTATGGTTTTTGGTGTCAGTATGGAAACAAAAATACCCTTTCTTGGATATATGACTACAAAATTTTCAGACTGTAATCTTATTAAGGCTTCCCTTATTGGTGTCCTTGAAACACCAAGTTCAGTCTGCAATTCATCTTCAAGAATAGAGTCTCCTGGCTTCAATTCACCCTCAATTATTTTCTTCTTAATGCTTTTGTATGCTGATTCTTTTAAATTCTTTGCCTTTGATTTCATAAATATTCACTTCTCTTCTTTAAATATCTTAGATATATTATAACATGATTTGATACCAATAAACAATAGATTTATGAGATAATTTTTAGTCAAATACATATATTTTCTTTAAATATCACTTTGTTGATATATCTATTTAATATTATAATTGACTAAGCTATAAAAACGTTATATACTGATTTATAGGAGCATTTTATAATGATTAGATTTTATATTTATAGGAAAATTTCAAGTTTTTTACACCATAGATATATCTAATCTCTTGATATATCTATTTAACAAAAATTACAAGAAAACGAAGAAGAGGTGTTTATGACTGGTAATTTATATTGTATTAATATAGATGACAATGTAGTAACAGCCCTGTCCACAATCGGTGTTGGCCCGTATGAAATCATTGGTGAAATCAATATGGATACATTGACTATTAAAGAAAAGATTGCACAGGGTCACAAGGTTGCTATTAAATACATAGTAACCGGCGAAGACATAATAAAATACGGTGTCCCAATAGGATATGCCACTAGAGCTATTCTTAAAGGTGAATGGGTCCACCTTCACAACATAAAAAGCCATTTCGATGAAAGATCGTCCACACTGGACCCTAAGACAGGTCTTTCTACAGATATCGATTACGATTAGGAGGACTTATGGATCATATATTAGCAGAAATGAAAAGCCTCTCCTGGAATGGTTATTTGAGAAATGACGGTTCCAAGGGCATAAGAAACAAGGTACTAGTGGTGTATACTGTGGAATGTAGCCATTTTGTAGCCAAGAAAATAGCAGAAAATTTCGACCAAGATGTTGATCTGGTAGGATTTAGCGGATGCACAGACAACGCCTATGCAGTCAAAATGCTTTTGGCACTTTCAAGACACCCAAATGTAGGTGCTGTATTGGCTGTTGGACTTGGTTGTGAATATGTACAGCCCCAAAAAATTGCAACCCATGCCATTGAACATGGCCGTATGGGGGACCATTTCTATATCCAAGACAATGGCGGAACACAAAAAAGCATAGAAAAAGGAATAAATATAGTAAAAAACTTTATTGAAAAACTCAAGAAAACCAAGCAGGTCCCCATGACAATGGAAGACCTTGTAATAGGCTGTGAGTGTGGAGGAAGCGACTATACATCCGGTTTGGCAGGAAACGTTGTTGTAGGTAAACTTTATGATTATCTGGTTGACATGAATGGTACTGCTATATTCGAAGAGATTGTAGAAGCAATAGGTCTTAAGTCAGTTCTAACTAATAGGGCAATAAACGAAAAAGTAAGGATCGCACTGGAAGAAACATACGACAAGGCAATGGAATATTGCAAAAAGGTTAAACAGTATTCAATATCTCCTGGTAATTTCGCAGGAGGATTGTCCACTATTGAAGAAAAAAGCATGGGTGCCATTGTAAAGAGTGGTTCAAAACCCATCAGCGGAGTTATTAAGGTTTCTGAGAAACCATGCAGTAAAGGGCTTTATTTAATGGACAGCGTACCTGACGAACATTTTATGGATTTCGGTATAACCAATCCAAATGATAATGAGGGTATTATGGATTTGATAACGGCTGGTTGTCAGATTATTTTACTAGTAACTGGAAGAGGGAATGTAGTAGGAAGCTCCGTTTCGCCGGTACTTAAAATCACAGGCAACGAGGAAACATTCAATAAAATGTCAGATGACATGGATTTTTGTGCAGCTTCAATATTAAAGGGCCGTCAATCCCTTGACGAACTGACATTTGAACTTATGAAAAAAATCGCCGACATATGTTCCGGTAAATTATCAAATGCAGAAAAACTGGGTCATAAAGAATACTTTGTTCCCTACAAATATCAAAGCAAGGGAAAAAGATGCTGAAAATAAAGTAAACTATACTTTAGAAAATTAATGATTGGATTATACCAAAACAATCATTAAAAGGGGAGTCAAATGAATTTGAATGTATTTAGTTTAAAGAATGATGTGGCTATTGTAACTGGTGGTGCTTCTGGTCTAGGATTTGCTGTATGCAAATGTCTTCATGAGGCTGGCGCCAAGGTTGTAATGGTAAGTAGACGGTCTGAAAAAGAGTTGAAGAAGGCTTGCTCTGAGATAGGTGAAAATGCGTATTACAGACAATTTGATGTAACTAGCTTTGACAAGGCTTCTGCTCTTGTTGAAGATATCAACAAGTCAATCGGTGATGTTACAATTCTTGTGAACAATGCCGGAGTACACTGCAAAAAACCTATTGAGGAAATGACGGAAGCGGATTATATGCAGGTCCTTAATGTTCATATAATGGGTGCTTTTTCACTTACTAGAGCAGTAGTACCTACTATGAAGAAGAACAGCAAAGGAAATATTATATTCCAGGCTTCTATGACGGCATTTATTGGACAACCTTATGTTTTGGCTTATTCAACTGCCAAATCAGGATATCTGGGAATGACTAGAACGCTTGCAACCGAACTCTCTCCTGACGGTATTAGAGTAAATGCAGTGGCACCAGGCTGGATAGAAACTCCTATGCTTAGAAAAGCAATCAAAGGCGACGATGAAAGAAAAAACAAAATTCTCGGAAGAACACCAATGGCCAAATTCGGAAAACCCGAAGACATCGGATGGGCAATTGTTTATCTCTGTTCTGATGCAGCCAGCTTTATCAATGGCATTGCACTACCTGTTGACGGAGGAGCACTAATAGGTTTTTAGAGTTTTAAGAGCATATACATATTATTAAAAAGCCATCATAGTACAAGGATATATCCTTGTACTATGATGGCTTTATTTTCAACTTCGCCTATGCAGCGTAGCCACTTTTTATGCTTTTATTATCTCTGAACCCTTCCTGAAGCATCTCCCTGAATGAGAGTATCAACTTCGCTTACAGTTACAAGATTTGCATCTCCGAATATTGTATGTTTCATTGCTGAAGCTCCTACTGCAAATTCAAGAGCGTGTTTGAAATCATCATATTCAAGAAGTCCATAAATTAGACCACCTGCAAATGAATCTCCTCCACCAACTCTATCCACTATTCTTATATCGTATTTCTTAGAATGATAGAATTCATTTCCATCATAAATAAGTGCAGACCAACCATTGTCAGAAGCAGAGTAGCTTTCTCTAAGCGTAGTTACAACATATTTAAATCCAAACTGTTCCTTCATTTGTTTGAATATATCCTTGTATCCTTCAAGCTCAAGCTCTCCCTTGGTTACATCAGTTTCGCCGGGTTTGAATCCAAGAACCTTTTCTGCATCTTCTTCGTTTCCTATACATACATCAACATACTTCATAAGTTTTGTCATGCATTCCTTTGCTTCTTCAGGAGTCCAAAGTTTCTTTCTGTAATTAAGATCTACTGAAACCATAACACCATGTCTTTTGGCAGCCTTTAAAGCTTCTTCTGTAAGAATTGCAGATTCCTTACTAAGTGCTGGAGTAATTCCTGAAAAATGAAACCATTCAGCATCTTTGAATATTTCATCAAAGTCAAAATCGGCTGCCGTTGCTTCTGCTATTGAAGAATGAGCTCTGTCATAAACAACCTTTGACGGTCTCATTGATGCACCATGCTCAAGGAAGTATATTCCAACTCTTTCTCCACCTCTTGCTATATAGTCAGTATTTACATTGAATTTTTTAAGCTGATTTACAGCACACTGTCCAATTTCATGTGTTGGAAGCTTTGATACGAAGTATGCATCGAATCCGTAGTTAGCAAGTGATACGGCTACATTAGCCTCTCCACCACCGTATATTGCATCGAAATTATCAGCCTGAACAAATCT
>NZ_CEZJXU010000010.1:13365-17395 GCF_983023055.1 Dethiosulfatibacter sp.
TCTTGCTTCCTTCACTGCCTCAATAAATTTCTTAGCAGTCTCAGTTACAAGCTCATAGTCCCCAGTCTTTGCACCCTTTGTAAGGTCTCCACCAGTTCCTACTGCTACTGCACCAGCTTCTATCCAGTCCTTAACATTTCCTAAGTTAACTCCACCTGTAGGCATATAATTTCCTTGAGGAATAGGTCCCTTGAATGCTTTAATTATTGATGGTCCGAATGCATTTCCCGGGAACACCTTTATCACTTCTGCTCCAAGTTCAAGTGCTTCAAGTGCTTCCTTCATAGTCATTACTCCAGGCATTACAGGTACTCTGTATCTATTACAAAGCTTAACTGTTTCAGGATTAAGACTTGGACTTACTATGTATTTTGCTCCAGCAAGTATACAAGCTCTTGCAGTTTCAGGATCAAGTACAGTACCTGCTCCTATGATTACATCCTCATCCTTGTACACTTCTGATAGTTCCTTTATTATGTCTATGGCTCCAGGTACAGTCATTGTAATCTCAAGAGCCTTTATTCCACCGGCTTTTACCGCTTCTATTATCTTTATACCCTGTTCCTTAGATTCTGCTCTAATTACTGCAACTACTCCTGATTCAACCATTTTTTGTATAATTTCCATTCTTTTCATAATTCACCTCTGCAAATGTTTTCATTATATTCATCAGTTGTCTGACGTCTTATGTCCATAATACAATAATTCATTTCAAAAAGCAAGATTTTTAGTATCTCTTCAAATAAATAATATGGAGTAAAATTATTATCCTTGACAATTCAATACTATGGATGTATGATTTAGTTAGTTGTCAGACAACATACCTGTTGTCAAAATGAAATACCAATAACATTAAATTTTTTTCATTAATTCTCCACTTAAAAGGGCTGTAGTTTATTCTATGGCCCTTTTTTATCTAGTATTGACAATATCCCTTACTGGTATCCCTATCATATGGTTACTATATTTTGTCAGCTAATATATAATCGATTTTAGGGAAAATACGAATTGATTATGATATAATCATATTTTGAAAAGAATTAGAGGAGTAAATTATGTTTGATAAGAAAATACTGTCACACAAGGTGGCATTGGAAATAAAACAGATGATTATTGACAAGGAATTAAAACCGGGAGACAAGCTTCCAAATGAACTTAAGCTTTGTGAATCATTAAGTGTAGCACGCACTACATTGAGAGAGGCAATAAAGATACTGGTTTCATCAAATATTCTCGTAATACGAAGAGGAACGGGAACCTTTGTAAGTGATAAGCCTGGTATAACAAAAGATCCTCTTGGAGTTACTTTTATAGATGATGACAATCTTCTTCTTCACTTTTTTGAAGTAAGACTTCTTGTTGAGCCTGAAATGGCAGAATATGCAGCTGAAAGAAGATCGGAAAAAGAACTGGAATGTATCGAAAAGGCTTTGGAAAAAGTTTCTGAACTCATATCTAAGGGAGAAAACCATACGGAAGCAGATATAGAATTTCATAATGAAATAGCAAAAGCAACAAAAAATCCCATTCTACAAAGAATAGTACCAGTAATAAATGACGGTATCATAGGTGGATATGAGCAAACAAAGAATAACCCTGAAGCTTCTGAAGTAGTACTGGAACACCATAAAAAAATATTTGAAGCTATAAAATCTGGAGATAAAAAAGCCGCAAAGAAATATATGAAGGAACATATCCTTTACGGCATGACTATGAGCAGCGATACTAAGTAGTATAGTAAATTCATAATCTATATTTCAAACTATAATAATTCCTAACAATTGCTAAAAACCAGACAAGAATTAATAAATTTCGTCTGGTTTTCTTATGTAATTTTTACACACTTTCATCCATTCCTTTAAGTTCGGCTACAGAGTTTACTACTGCAAATATAAGAGTAGAAGCAAGTCTTGCAGTTATGTGGTCCTGATCGAATCTTGGTGAAACCTCGGCAATGTCAAAGCTTACAGTCTTGCCGGATTTTATTATATACTTCATGATTTTTATGACCTTCTCAGGCTCAAGGCCAAGAGGCTGTGCTGCACTGACTCCGGGAGCAAATCCCGATGAAAACACATCTGCGCAGATTGTCATGTATATTTTGTCAGATTTGTTGATGAAATTGTCAATATCCTCAAGGATACCCCAAAGGTCCCTGTCAAGGATATCCCTGGCATAGATATATTTTGCTCCATATTCCTTGGCTGTTCTGAAAAGATCAATTGTATTTCCCCTTTTCTGTACTCCAAGACAAAGATAATTAAATTCATAGTCCATCTTTTTCAGGAAGTCTCCAATTTGCCTGAACATCGTTCCTGAGCTGCTTCCCTTTGGATAAGGTCTCATATCAAGATGAGCGTCAAAATTAACTATTCCAATTCCCGGGTCGTCATTTCCATCATAATAATGACTGAAAAGACCGCTGTAGTGGCCGTAAGCTATATCATGACCGCCTCCTAGTACCACGGGGTAAAGACCTGTCTTTATTATCCTGTCGACTCCGTCGGCTAGAAGCTTTTGACAGTCCTCAAGCTCCAGGTCTTGACAGAAAATATTGCCGAAGTCGTAAAGCTTGAAATCCCTGTTGAAATAACAGGGCAAATTGCTGAGCTGCTCCCTTATGCTGTCTGGTCCGTTTGCAGTACCGGTCCTTCCAAGATTTTTCCTTACTCCTTCATCGGAGCAGAATCCTATAAATCCTATACCTTCGACATTTGACGGCATGTTGACATCATCATTCAAATCGCAGACAGTTATCCACTGATGCCACCTGAATGCATGAAAGTTATCCACAGAATCAATCCTTCCATCCCAAATCTCTTTTTCTGTAACTATATAATTTTTATTTTCCATATATTCACTCCGGCAGTAATATTGTCCGGGCCTCCGTTAATTTCAATAAATTGCTGGTTATCCGCGATTCCAACTGGATACCGTAAGCTTAATTATACAAATCATACATCGATAATCCATCGATAAACAATTCCTTCTCAGGCAAATTCCCTGTCGAGTCTGTTTTCCTTGAATTGATTCATGTAAAGTTTATAGTAATGTCCCTTCATATCCATAAGATCATGGTGGGTTCCTTCCTCTACCACCACACCCTTTTCAATTACAAGTATCCTGTCGGAATTGACTATTGTGGAAAGTCTGTGGGCTATCATGAAGGCAGTCCGTCCTTCAAGTACCTTTTCTATGGCATCCTGAATTTTCTGCTCCGTATGAGTGTCTATTGATGAAGTTGCCTCGTCAAGTACAAATATCCTTGGCTTTGCAATAACAGCTCTTGCAAAGGATATGAGCTGCTTCTCTCCAGTAGAAAGCTTTCCTCCACCTTCACCTACTTCAGTACCATACCCTTCAGGGAATTTCATGATAAATTCATGGGCGTTTACAAGCTTTGCAGCCTCAATAATTTCTTCCATTGTTGCTTCAAGCTTACCATACCTTATATTGTCCTCGATGGTTCCACTGAAAAGGTGTGGCGATTGAAGAACATATCCTATGTTTTCATGAAGCCATGACAAGGATCTTTCCCTGTAGTCGGTGCCGTCTATTTCAATTATTCCCGCTGTAGGCTCATAGAATCTACATATGAGATTGACAATTGTACTCTTGCCCGAGCCTGTTTCTCCCACAAGCGCTATCTTTTCACCCTTTTCTATCTTCACGGTGAAGTTTTTAAGAACCTCTTCCCCCTCTACATATTTAAAGGAAACATCCTTAAATGAAATCTCCCCTTGAAGATCCTCCCAATTTTCCTTTCTTGGTTCAAGTATTGTACCGTATTTCTTTAGTATCTCCTCACCATCTGTTATATCCGGATCTTCGTTTATTAAAGATATAACTCTTTCAGCAGAAGCCTGAGCCTGCTGGAATTCTGCAAGTACCCTGGCAATCTCCCTTATAGGTTCAAAATACTGGGTTGCATAGGATATGAATAGTACAAGGGTTCCATAGGTTAGAGTTCCCTCCATTGCTCCTATTCCACCTCTCCAGATTATAAGTCCCATTGAAATGCTTGAAAGGG
>NZ_CEZJXU010000011.1:0-513 GCF_983023055.1 Dethiosulfatibacter sp.
TCAGAGATGGATTCAAGTGATCTAAGTTCTCGTTCCCTGGTTTTTTCATCCATGATTGTTGCTGAAACCTGGTAGTAGATTTTTTCAGCCGGTTTTGTAGCAACAAAGTCAACTTCTAAGGAACCGATTTTTCCAATAGTTATATCATAGCCGCGTCTTAATAGTTCTAGGTAAACAATGTTCTCTAAAACATTTTACCTTTTAAATCGTAGCGGTTTGACCGTGCATATGATTATATATCAATAAAAAGAGAAGATATTGAGAATGAACTTGGTATTAGCAAGAGTAGTGAAATAATCGACCTTATCGACCGCGGCCGATAAGGTCGATTATTTATAGTGTTATCTGATAGAATATTTTGTATTTCTTCCTGTACCTACTTTCTTTATAAACTTTTTATCCAATAGATTGTTTATCAATCTGACTGCCTTGGTTTTACCAATACTCATATATTCTTCAATTGATGACCTGGCGATATAATCCGAACTTTTGATATAATTTAAAAGTTTATCC
>NZ_CEZJXU010000011.1:551-12359 GCF_983023055.1 Dethiosulfatibacter sp.
GAGTTATAGACACCTTGTTTTTTTGAGTACGGTCATCAATTGAAATAACAGGTAATATGATTTTTATTGAATTTTCCATAACTTGGAATGTAGGCTTTTCGCTATATTTTATATATGAGTTTTTGATCCTTCTTATGCCTGTTCCCAGTTTTTCGATTAATTTTATCCTGTAAAAAATATTTGCTAATATTCTGTTCCTCGCATTTGAAAAGTTGCCATTTAGAAATTCTTCTGATGAGATTCCAAGTGGAAGTGAACCAATGGAGACTATCTCAATCCTGTCTTCAAAGATTTCAATTCGGTTGTTTCCTCTTCTTTTGTAATCCCTGTGAATAATTGAATTCACTACAGCTTCCCTGTATGCCACTTCTGGAATTTCTTCAAATGATATCCGTTTTGCACTTTTTATTATATCTCTTTTATTGATATGCTTGTTGTAGAAGTTAATACTCTTGTTATAATGCTCTAGAACTGATACTCCAGAAACTTGAATTCTATCTCTAATTTCCATCATGGTATTATCTTCATAGCAAATCAGGTCAATACCTGCTTCCTTGAATATGTTCTTGTCTGCCAGCAGACCTGCGGCATTATTATATGATCCGTTTTTGTACAGTTCAAGAGATTTAAGAATATCCAAATCAATTTCATGAATATCAAGTTCATCCTGAAGAACCTTTTCAAGTTTATTGAACTTAATATTATTTCCAAAATAGTCTAATTCTTCAAAACTCAGATTTCTTCCATACATAACAAGTTCATCATACTTAAGTTTATCGACTTCAACTGTTGACGTATCCATTCTTTGGTAGGCTTTTTTTTCATATACATAAGGGGTATTGGGTCCTTTAAATATGATGAATCTAAGAATTTCGACATTATTAATATTCACTGTTTCAACTTCATAATATGGCCTAGGTCTTATGTTGTCATTTATTGCATTTTCTACATTAAGTCTAATTGATTCTGATTCTTCTATACCTATTGCTATACCATCGTCACTAATGCCTATAATTATTTCTCCATCATGATAGTTGGCAAAAGCAGATACTGTTTTAAGCATCGATTTTGTATATTTTTCCTTTAATTCTCTATATTTATTTTCACCACTAGATAGATCATAAATATTCTTCATAATAGACACTCCATTTTATTTTCGACCGGGGTCGAATTATTATGCGTTCTTTCGTTCCTTGGCTTTATAATATCACATATGTAAAAAAAGGTCTAGATAAACCAACGATATCCATTGATACTAACTATAATGATAAATATTCAAATCGCCAGTTTTAATATCTCCAATATAAGGATGTTCTCGTATGCTAAGAATTGCTTCTTTATACAATTTCTTTAGTTCTTTGTTTTTGAGTTTTTCATTTAACATTTTGTTTGGAGGTGCGTGCACTGAGTGTAATGGAATATTTTTATGACTTGAGGACGTTTTACAGATTTTGTGCTATTAGGTTTAAACTTGTTGATGAGAAGATTTTAAGCAATATTAATATGTTTTCAGAAGGCTTTTTGATTTCTAAAAACTTGGGTTTCATGATAGAATTATATATGAGTGGAGGTCAGATGAAAAAGAAAAGAATACTGAAAATAGAAACTAAAATAATGATACTTGTCGTTATACTTCTTGGTTTGTCAGTAATCATCAGTGCATTGCTTGCATCATCCTGGTTTGACAGTATTTTGGAAAAAAAGGTAGAGGACAATATAACAAATATTGCTTCTTTCATTGCAGTTGATGATGATATTACCTATGCTTTATATACTCAAAAGCAGGATAAGACGATTCAAAATATTGTTCAGAAATACCTTGATTCCATAGATGACATTACCTTTATAGTTGTTGCAGACATGAACAGTATAAGATATTCTCATCCCATAGAATCAAGGGTGGGAGAAAAATTTGTTGGTGGTGATGAAAAAAGGGTAGTAGAAAACGGGGAATCATATATTTCAGAAAGCACAGGTACCTTAGGAAGGTCTTTGAGAGCTTTTGAACCTATATTTTATGAAGGCAATCAGGTAGGATTTGTTGCAGTTGGAACTCTTACCGAAAGTATTGATTTGGCTAAAAATGAAACTTTTAATACTATTTTTGTATGGGTACTCATATCACTTCTTGTTGGAGCATTAGGGTCCTTTATGATTGGAAATAGTATAAAAAAGTCATTATTGGGACTTGAACCTGAACATATAGTGAAATTATTTACAGAGCAGGCGAGTATGCTCGATGCTATTCATGAAGGAATAATTTCAATAGATGTCGAGGGTAATATTACTCTTATTAATGATTCGGCCTTGAAAATTCTGGGAATTACTGAAATAGATATTTCACATACAATAGGAACATATATCGAAGATGTTTTTCCAACAAGCAGATTGACTCATATTATTAAGACGAGAAAATCCGAATATGACAAGGAACAAATAATAAATGGAAGAGTTATAGTGACTAATCGTGTCCCTATCATTAATGATGGAGAAGTGCTGGGAGCCATTGCTACTTTTAGGGATAAAACAGATATAATGAATCTGGCAGAAGAACTGACGGGTATAAATCAAATTGTTGATGCATTAAGGGCTAATTCCCATGAATTTTTAAACAAGATACATGTTATTTTGGGATTGGTGCAATTAGGAGAATATGTTGAAGTTGAGAAGTACTTGAAGAGTGTAATCAGCAGACGGCAAAATATTATTACAAGCGTTGTTAAAAATATAAAAGATTCAACAATTGCAGGATTGATTTTCGGTAAAATAAGCAGGGCATCAGAGCTTGGAATTACCATAGTTATAGATAGTAGAACAAAACTGTATAAGGAGCATGGAAGAATAAAGAGTACAGTTTTAATAAAAATAATCGGGAATTTATTGGAAAACGCCTTCTTTGCGCTAAAAGACAAGCAGAGTGAAAAATTCATTAGTTTGTTCATTTTTGAGGACCAGGATAAAATTTTTATTGAAGTTGAGGACAGGGGGATTGGGATAGAAAAAGATGTGATTGATAGAATATTTGACAAGGGCTATTCTACTAAAGAAGGAAGCAATGGAACAGGGTTGTATCTTGTGAAAAAAACTGTTGCTGAGTTGGATGGAAGTATTGAAGTGGATTCGGAAGTTGGCGAAGGGACAATGTTTAGAGTTACTTTGCTTAAGGAGGGTTTGGATGATTAAGGTATTGATTGTTGAAGATGATCCCATGGTAGCATATTTAAATGAAAAATATGTAAGTGTTTTTCCAGAGTTTGAAATTATTGACAAGGTAGGAAACGGGGAAGAAGCTTTAAAGGTTTTGAAGAACAAAAAATGCGATTTGGTGATACTTGATGTGTACATGCCTAAGATGGACGGCCTTGAAGTTCTTAGACAGATAAGAAGAGAGTTTATCAAAGTGGATGTAATATTTATAACTGCGGCTAAAGAGCATGAAGTCATAGATAGGGCATTAAAGCTTGGTGCAATTGATTATCTTGTTAAGCCTTTTGAATTTGAAAGACTGAAGGAATCTTTGAAGAACTACCTTGCGAGGCATGAGGTAATGAGAAACAAAGGAATAATTAATCAGAAGGATATAGATTTTCTAACAAAGGTTGATACTTCAATCAAACACGAATTGCCAAAGGGACTGCAGGAAAGAACGTTGAAGAAGATTATGGATGTGTTGGGCAATAATAAAGATACGTATTTATCTGCAGATGAGGTTGCTGAATTGGCAGGTATAAGCAGGGTGACTGTTCGAAGATATCTCGAATATCAGGAATCTGTCGGAGTCCTTGAATGTGAAACAAAGTATGGAACTGTAGGAAGACCGAGTTATGTATATAAAATACTTAATTGATATCATTAACAATATGAACTAAAATATGGATGAAGAGTACTGTTATCAAAGACAGTGCTCTTTTTTATTTTTTGTTAAATTATTGTCATAAACTTTATGAACTAAAGACTTTCAATAGTTGCTTAATCCAATTAAATAAATGAATCATGGTAGAATTAGTTTAGAAATAATAAAAGCCTATTATTATAGGCTATTATTTAAATGAATTATGGTAGAATTAGTTCATGGAATAATAAAAGTAAGAGGAGAAAGAAATGAATTATTCAGAAATAAGTTTAAAACTTCATGAAAAATTTAAGGGTAAATTATCAGTTGTTTCAAAAATGAAGGTAGAAAACAAAGATGACTTAAGCATTGCATATACTCCTGGAGTTGCAGAACCCTGCAGAGAGATTAACAGGGATAAGGAACTTGTATATAAATATACTTCAAAAGGAAATCTGGTTGCTGTTGTTACTGACGGTACGGCAGTATTGGGGCTTGGAGATATAGGTCCAGAGGCGGCAATGCCTGTAATGGAGGGTAAATGTGTACTGTTTAAGGAGTTCGCCGGCGTGGATGCATTTCCTATATGCCTGAATACTAAATCCATCGATGAAATCGTTAATATTGTGAAAGCCATATCTCCAACATTTGGTGGAATCAATCTTGAAGATATTTCTGCACCTAGATGTGTTGAAATAGAGGAAAGATTGAAAAAAGAATTGGATATACCTGTATTTCATGATGACCAACATGGAACAGCAATTGTAGTAACTGCAGCTTTGATTAATGCTTTAAAGGTTGCAGATAAAAAGATTGAAGAAATAAAGATTGTAGTTAACGGTTCGGGAGCAGCAGGGAGTTCAATTACAAAAATGCTCTATTCCATGGGAGCAAGAAAAATATATATATGCGATCGTGTTGGAGTACTTTATAGAGGTCAACAAACAAATAACTTTGTTAAAGAGGATTTGGCATCATTTACCAACCCGGAGAATGTTCAGGGAACTTTGGCAGATGTAATGGTTGGAGCTGACGTATTTATAGGTGTTTCCGGTCCTAAGACAGTAACAGAGGAAATGGTAGCTTCAATGAATGAAAAATCAATAGTTTTCCCAATGGCAAATCCTGTTCCTGAAATCATGCCGGATTTGGCAATAAAAGCGGGTGCCTTTATTGTTGGAACTGGAAGATCGGATTTTCCAAATCAGATTAATAATGTACTTGCATTTCCAGGGCTGTTCAAGGGAGCATTGGCGGTTAGAGCAAGTGATATAAATGAAGAAATGAAAATTGCTGCTGCACAGGCAATAGCATCAATTATAAGTGAAGAAGAAGTTAGTGCAGACTATATTATTCCTAATCCATTTGATAAAAGAATAGTTGAAGAAGTATCTAAATCTGTTTCAAATGCTGCAATAGAAAGTGGCATTGCAAAAATATAATATAAAACAAGGAGGAAATTATGTCATCTACATCAAAAATTGATAACACGAGTTTGTTGGAAGAAGAAAAAGGTTACAAGATCATGGGTATGTCTTTACCAGTATTCGGACTGGCTACAGCAATAATTCTAATCGCGGTTTATCTGGGTAAATTACCAAAAGGACTTACGGGAGCAATACCATTGATGATGGTAATGGGCGCAATTTTAAATGAAATAGGAAATAAAACACCAATAATCAAGGATTACTTTGGTGGTGGACCAATTGTAATTATTTTCGGTAGTGCTGCACTATTTACTTATGGAATCATTCCTGAAGCTGCAAAAGAAATTGCAGTAACATTTACAAAAGCCGGTGGATTTTTAAACTTTTATATAGCGGCTTTGATTACAGGCAGTATTCTGGGAATGGACAGAAAACTTTTGATTAAAGCATCTGTAAGATATTTGCCGACTATCCTGGGTGGAGTAATCGTTGCATTGGGTCTTGTTGGAATTGTTGGATCATTAATTGGATATGGATTTAAGGAAGCGGTACTATATATTGGAGTTCCAATCATGGGAGGCGGAATGGGAGCTGGAGCTGTTCCTCTATCAGAAATGTTTGGTGAATTCTTCAATGCAGATGTAGGAAAAATGCTTTCAATAATGATACCGGCACTTGCTATGGGTAATGCTTTTGCAATAGTTGCTGCGGGAGTGCTAGACAAGATTGGAAAGAAAAGAACTTCTCTTACAGGTAACGGAAAGCTTATGAGAATAGAAAGCGATGATTTTGTATCAGAAGAAGTAGAACACAAAATTTCATTTGAACTTATGGGAATGGGAATGCTTGTCGCAACTACATTCTATATACTGGGAAGCATACTTGCCAAGTTTATACCAATACATTCTTATGCATTGATGATAATATCTGTTGCTGCTGTTAAGGCAATGGGACTTATGCCAAGAAAATACGAAGTAGGAGCTTTTCAATTCTTTAAATTCGTAATGGTTGCACTTACACCGGCACTGCTTGTTGGTATTGGAGTAGCATATACAGATTTAGCAGCTGTAATAAGTGCATTTACTATTCAATATATAATTTTGGTGGCAGTTACAATAATCGGAGCTATACTGGGATCAGGATTTGTTGGTTATTTTATGGGATTCTATCCAATAGAAGCAGCAATAACAGCAGGATTGTGTATGGCTAATATGGGTGGAACTGGAGATGTTGCCGTATTATCAGCATCAAAAAGAATGGAGTTAATGCCATTCGCACAAATTTCATCTAGACTTGGTGGAGCATTTATAATAATTCTTGCCTCATCATTATTAAAAATATTCATCTAATTAAAAATATTCATGTAGCAAACCTTAGAAAACGGGGCCGGAGAACGTTAATTCCGGCTCCTTTTTTAGCAATCAAATACAATTATTTCAAGGATTTTTCTGCTGGTATACCGATTTGCCTTCTCCATGTAATAAGGGTTTCATATTATTGAATTATACACATATATCTGATATACTTTTGATAATAATCAATTTTCACTCGAGAGTGGAGAGGTGAATATATAAGAGGGGTCTACTGTGTCAGTAGGTCTCTTTAAATAAATCCATAGGGAGCTAGTATAATGAAAACAATTTTAATTACAGGAGCAGCAGGCTTTGTCGGATCAAACCTCGCAAAAGTTCTAGTTTTAGATAATAAAATAATTGGATTTGATAATGTGAATGACTATTATGATGTAAAGTTGAAAGAGTATCGTTTATCTCAACTAAATTCTAATCCGAATTTCACATTTATAAAAGGTGATTTGGCTGATAAACAGGCTATTGATTCTATATTTGAACAGTATAAACCTGACATTGTTGTAAACCTGGCTGCGCAAGCTGGTGTTAGGTATTCTATCGACAATCCTCAGGCGTATATTGATTCTAATCTCATTGGTTTCTTTAATATCTTAGAGGCATGTCGAAATAACCCAGTTGAGCATTTGGTTTATGCATCTTCTTCATCAGTTTATGGTTCTAATAAGAAAGTTCCATATTCAATTGATGATAAGGTGGACAATCCCGTATCGCTTTATGCAGCCACAAAGAAGTCAAATGAATTGATGGCTCATGCTTATTCCAAGTTGTATGACATTCCTGCCACAGGACTTCGTTTCTTCACGGTGTATGGACCTGCGGGCAGACCTGATATGGCTTATTTTAAATTCACCAATAAATTAGTCAAAGGTGAAAAGATTCAGATTTATAACTTCGGGGATATGTATCGAGACTTTACTTATATTGATGATATTGTAACAGGTGTCATTAATGTTATGAATAAAGCACCGGAACCTAATGAAGATGGTGTGAAGTATAAATTATATAACATCGGTAATAACAGTCCAGAAAGCTTAATGGATTTCGTCAATATATTAGAACAGAAATTAATGAAATATGATATTATTGACACTGAGGCAGTGAAGGAATTATTGCCTATGCAGCCTGGTGATGTGTATCAGACATATGCTGATGTATCTGAATTGGAGAAAGACTTTGGTTTCAAACCAAGTACAAGTCTTACAGAGGGTCTTGATAGGTTTGTTAAATGGTATAAGGAATATTATAAGGAACAATAGTTAAGCTATGGAAAAGCAATTGTTTAACTACTGTTCAAAAATAAAGGGGAAATATCGAAATGAAAATTACAATAGCAGGAACAGGATATGTAGGATTGTCAAATGCAATTTTACTGGCACAGAATAATGAAGTAATAGCATGTGATATTATTAAAGAAAAAGTAGATATGATCAATGACAGAAAATCTCCTATTATTGATAAGGAGATTGAAGAATATTTGTCTACCAAGGAACTTAACCTGGTTGCTACTACAGATAACTATTTGGCATACAAGGATGCGGACTATGTTATTATCTCAACACCGACAAACTACGATGTTGAGAAGAACTATTTTAATACTAGAACAGTTGAGGCTGTAATAGCAAATGTACTGGCTATTAATCCTGATACTGTAATGATTATCAAGTCCACTGTACCAGTTGGATATACTGAGAAAGTTAAGGAAATGTTTGAAACTGACAATATAATATTTTCTCCTGAATTTTTGAGAGAGGGTAAGGCGCTATATGATAATCTTCATCCTTCAAGGATAGTAGTTGGAGAAAATTCCGAAAGAGGAAGGGTGTTTGCAAATCTTTTGGCTGAAGGTGCTATCAAGAAGGATATTCCTGTTCTTCATACCGGATCTACAGAAGCTGAAGCAATCAAACTTTTTGCTAATACATACCTGGCAATGAGGGTGTCGTTTTTCAATGAACTTGATTCTTATGGAGAGGTAAGAGGACTTGATACCAAGCAAATTATTGAAGGTGTTGGACTTGATCCAAGGATAGGAAGTCATTACAACAATCCTTCATTTGGATATGGTGGATATTGTCTGCCTAAGGATACAAAGCAGCTGTTGGCAAACTATGCTGATGTACCACAGAATATCATGTCTGCTATAGTTGATGCAAACAGGACCAGAAAAGATCATATAGCAGATATGATTATAAAAAGTGAACCTGAGATTGTAGGTATATACAGACTTACTATGAAGATGGATTCTGATAATTTCAGACATTCTGCAATTCAGGGTGTAATGAAACGCGTTAAGGCAAAGGGTATTGAGGTAGTGGTATATGAACCTGCACTAGAAGAAGATGAATTCTTTAAGTCTAGAGTTATCAAGGATCTTGATGAGTTTAAGAAGATTAGCGATGTTATTGTGGCTAATAGGATTGATGATAGTATCATGGATGTAGAAGAGAAGATTTATACTAGGGATTTGTTTAGTAGGGATTGATGTGTATAGCAGTTGACGTAAAATTAAATAGAACGCAAATATTGTGTCTGTGGACTAGGTAAATTAGTTATTGATAGACAGGGCAGAAAGGAATAAAACATGATAAAATTAAAAGTGAATCCGGGAATTTGTGGATTAATGACAGAGATTGAAGTTGAAGCACCCGACAGCATGAATGCAGAGTTTAAAGTAGATAGTCAATGTGAACATATTCGCAAACTGGTAGAGGATGTACCTTCTGTAAAAGGTTACGATGAAGTATTTAAAAAATATGGAGAAGGTGCAATTGCCAAAGCAGCAGCAGTTCATTGTCCTCATGCAGCTTGTCCTGTTCCTACGGCAATGTTAAAAGGTGTAGAGGTAGTATGTGGGTTAGCATTACCCAAGGATGTTGAAATAGAGTTTGAATAGGACTAGGGCATAATTTTGCCTATGAAAAGATATTCTGGAAAAAGTATATATTAGGAATTATTAGGTGAGGTAATAGCATGGATAAAATTATTGACAAGTTTAAAAAGGGAACACAGCATGTAAATATAGTATCTCCTGTGACTGCAAATGAATTAACGAAAGTTGATGTAGTTACGGATCATTATATAAATAAAAAATGCATTAAATTTATTCCAGCAAGTGGTGCAGCTACAAGGATGTTTAAGGATTTGTATAAATACCTGGGTGATAAGGTGGATACTGATTTTGTAAACAGTTTTTTTGGTGATTTGGAGCAATTTGCATTCTATGACGGCATAAAAGAATTGATTGATTCTAAGAAATTGGACAAGGAAACTATTGATGGTCGAATTGAGATTATAAGCATTGTTTTAAGTAATGGAATGAATTATGGAAATTTGCCTAAGGCTCTTATTAAAATGCATTCATATGAAGATTGTTCAGCTACTCCAATTGATGAACATATTTATGAGGGAGAGCAATATTTGAACAAAGATTCGGTAGGATTGCATTTCACCATATCTGAAGAACATGAAGAATTGTTCAAAAGCTATACAGAGAAAGCATTGTTTGGAAAAGACAATGTAAACATTACCTATTCCTTTCAAAAGAAAATAACGGATACATTAGCAGTAGAAATGGATAACAATCCTTTTTTGCTTGAGAATGGAGAGGTGCTTTACAGGGCTGGTGGTCACGGTGCTTTGATTGAAAATCTGAATGATTTGGATGCTGATATTGTTTTCATTAAAAATATAGATAATGTATGTCATAAAAGCCATGTAGATGAAACCATTGATTCAAAAAAAATGCTGGCGTCTGTAGGGCTTGAAGTTAAAGAACAGATTGACAGGTATATTTCGGATATATTGTCTGAGGATTTTGACCTGGATGAAATCAATGTGTTCTTGAAAGATACATTAAATATAGTCTGCAAAGATGTACTGACAAAGGAAAATGCTTTGTCCTTTCTTAACAGACCACTTAGGGTTTGCGGAATGGTTAAAAACCAGGGAGAACCAGGTGGAGGACCCTTTGTTGTAGATAATGGAGATCATCTGGATTTGCAGATATGTGAAAAGTCAGAGATTGATTTGAATGATGAAGAGAAGATGAAGATCCTGGAATCATCACAGTTTTTTAATCCGGTTGATCTGGTGTGTTTTCTTAAGGATTATAAGGATGAGAAATTCAATTTATTGGATTTTGTAAACAGGGATAGATATTTTATTAGTGAAAAGACATATAAGGGTAGGAGCTTAAAGGCTCTTGAACATCCAGGTCTATGGAATGGTGCAATGCATAATTGGAACACCTTGTTTGTAGAGGTTCCACTTTCAACATTTAATCCGGTGAAGACTGTGAATGATTTGTTGAGGTACGGCCATAGGATGGCTTAGAAACCAAGCAAAACTTTGATTAGGTGATAATATTTTCATGATTTGACGGACCGGACGCTTATTTAAATAATGTCAGTTAAAATAAATAAATACTTGACCAAATACAAATAAATGATATAATTGAATTAAGAGTAGAGGTGTTGTTATGAGTTATTCTAGAGAAGTTGTCAATTATATAAACCGGACGAATAAAATGACAGTAATTGATATGGTATATATACATTCAACCAGGTTTGAGAATGTTCCAGATATGGCATATCAAAAGATTTTTTCAAGGTTAGAAAAGAATGGTGAATTGAAAAGAGTTGCTAAGAGCATATATTATAGACCGGAAAAGGGAAGATTTGGTAATTTAAAAATATCAAATAAGGCGATAGCGGAATATTTTATCGGCAATAAAAACCAATATGGATTATATGTCGGCTATAGGATGTTCAACAGGCTTGGTCTTACTACACAGATTTCAAAATCCATAACCATATATTCCACGAGATTGCAGCAGCAATCCAAGAAAATTGGAAATATAACAATAAGTAAGATTGATATGAAACTCAGTGAAAAAAGAGTTAAATTGATTGAATTGCTTGAAGTACTGCAAAACTATGGGTATATTGAGGATTTTGACAAGAAGAAGCTGTATCAGTATCTATCCAGGATTAGCGAGTTTTATGATAATGCAGATATGGAATATATTCTAAAAGTCATGAAGTATAAGAAGAGCACTATAGCATCGTTGAAAAGTGTAGTGGATTATTTTGAAATTGAGAATGGACTGGTTAAACATTTGAATTCGTCATCGAAATATGGTGAATTGAATATGGAGGCGCTTTATGAATCTGTTAAATGA
>NZ_CEZJXU010000011.1:12404-17338 GCF_983023055.1 Dethiosulfatibacter sp.
CGAAGGCTTATTTCATGAATTAATAATGGAAGCAAGTGCAGATATGAATATTCCTGAAAGTGCGGTGGAGCGAGATTATTACATAGTAATGGTATTAAGAACACTCGCAGCTAGTGAATTTAAAGATAATGTGGTATTTAAGGGCGGGACTTCTCTAAGCAAGTGCTATCCTGGTTCCATAATGAGGTTTTCTGAAGATATTGACTTAACTTACATACCTGATGAAAATGAAAGTGAAAAACAAATCAGTAAAAAATTGAAGAGAATTGAAAAAATCTTGTTAGAAGGATTTAATGTTGAAAAAATTGATAGTGAGCGTAATAATCGTAATAAAAGCACCTGGTTTTGGAAGAATGATGAAAGAAAATTTGAAGAAAGAATCAAACTTGAAATAGGATCTAGCGTTAGACCACATCCTTTTTCTGAGAAGGAAGTCAAATCCTACATACATGAATTTTTATTGAACCTAGGTGATAATGAAATTATAATAGAGTATGGTATACAAACCGTTGTTATTAATGCATTAGATATAGAAAGAACGTTTGTAGATAAATTGATGTCAGTCAAAAGGCATGCAATTTGTGGAACTCTAACAGGTAAGGTGAGACATATTTATGATATTGTAATGCTGTTTGAACTTCCGGAAATCAAACGCTTTATTGTAGAGAAAGATAAGCTTAAAGACATTGTAAGATTGACAAAAGAAACTGATACATTCTATCTTGGTAAGAGAAATATTAGTGATGATTACAATCCGGATGAAGCATTCGGCTTTGAGAAATGGATAGGATATTTTGATAAGGATGTTAAAAGGGCATACGAAAGACTTCACGAGCACTTGTTATTTACAAATGAAAAACAAGATTTTGAAAAAGCGATAAATATTTTTAATGCTATTAATGAGTTTCTTAAAGAAGTTGAGGAATAGTATTATTGCATTAAAATATCCGAGATGAAAATATTTTCACAAAATGAACCTTTTGCGCTAGTAATATATATAAATTGGAGGATTAAATGTCAAATAAGAAGGTAGCATTTCTGAATTTAGAACAAGATGGTCCTACAGTTCCCGTTGCAATACAAAACATGAAAAATTCTCTGACTACATTTAAGGGATTAAGATATAAGGCCGTGATAATAATTCACGGGTATGGATCATCAGGTGTAGGTGGAAGCATAAAAGTGGCGGTGAGGAAAACTCTTGGGGAAAATTCCATGAGGGGTTTAGTTAGAAGTTTTGTAGGCGGTGAAAACTGGTACTCTAAAAAGAGAGAATTCCTGTCTGTTTGTAAATACCTGGAAGCTTATGAAAGGAATATTTCAGACAATAGTGGAGTTACCGTTGTTATTTTGAGATAGAAGAAGTTGAACAACTTGGAAATCGATTTGGAGCTTGAAGCTAGGAATAAGGATGAATTTCTATTTCAGAACTCCTTATGAATATTAATGATCGATTCAAGCTTTGTAGTAATATAAATAATCCGAATAAATAAAAAAGATGGGCTGAAATATTAATCAGCCCATCTTTTTTCAAAGCTATTCGATTTCAATCAAACATTAATTTTATGGATAGAAAATTTGCTCCATGGATCGTTTTGTTGCTGACAACATACTTGCCATCATTCCTCTTGATAATCTGATTTAAATTATCCAGTCCGTAACCATGCCCGCTTTCCTTTTTTGTTGTATAACCTTGTCTAAACATATTGTCTAGTGTATTGGCACTTATGTATTCATGTTTGTTCAATACTTCAACTATCTTGGTATTATCTTCATTATATATTTTTAAAATGACCTGCTTTCCTTTTTTTGATGCTTCCAGTGCGTTATCCAGCAGTATTCCTATCATTTCAACAACTTCATAATCCTTGAATTTTGTTTTAAACAAATAATCAAGAATGTCAATACTGAAATCAATACCTGCTTTTTCGAAGGTTTTTTTCTTTGTGTAGATTAGTCCAGCCAATATGCTGTTGTTCATTTTGCCAAGATTCGCAATGCTCTTGTCAATTCTTACATCTTCAACATATTTCTTGATTTCATCATAATCCTTTGGATTGTGGCTATCTGTATTTAAAATGGAATTAATTGATTGGATATGATTGTCATATTCATGCTGCTTGCTTCGGATGTCATTCATCAGATTTTCAATTAAAGGCAAGTATCTTTCATATAGTTTTATTTGTTCCCTGTCCTTTTCATTTCGTAATCCATTTGTAAACAAGATAATATTTATAAGAAATACCATGAGTACGATGACAACTATATACAATGCATTTACAATAAAAGTCTCGCTTTTCGTCAGTAAAAATGCCAAGCAACCCATTAAAATCAGAAAAGTATTAATAAGGATAAATCCAAAGGTCTTGTTTCTGAACAATCTTTCAGCCATTAACTTTTTTAAAGGTATAAACCTAAGAATAATCAAAACAATGAATATAGTCGGAATATGAACCAGAACACCTGAATCATTAGACAAGGACATTCCACCTACTAAATATTCCAGGAGAACGAAAGAAAGCATTTGAATCATAAGCAAAATTACAGTGCTGAGTATATAGGAATAAATGCATTTAATGAATTCTACTTTAAATACTAAATATATTAGTAGTAGGATCAATATACTGTTTATTATAAAAGCTTTTTCCTGACCCAGAAAGTGCGACATTAATCCCGATATGACAACCATGAAACCTATGGCTGACAAAAGCTTCAAATCTATTTTTTTAAGGAGGCTGACTCCAAATAAACCAGATAGGATTATCAAATACTCTGCATAATCCACTAGTGAAAATAAAATTCTTTCAATTAAGCTCATAGTTTGGTCTCCATTAAATTATCATAATATTTTCTACCTATGGGAATCATAAGCACCATCCATTTTTATTGTTTTGTTAGTTTTATCTACAAACTCTATCCTGTTTTTGTTTATTATAAATGACTTGTGGCATCTAATAAAAAAATCAGGAAGTTTATTCATCATGGTTGTCATTGTTGTCCTTGTGAGTTCAATGCGATCCTTTGTAGTAATAAGGTACTTCTTTTGATTTATTGCTTCCAAATATATGATTTCATCAGCATTGATTATATACTTACAGCTTTTAAGATCAAGTTCAATCTTAATCACGTCGTCCTTTTCCATCTTTTTGGTTCCGAATTTTATCAAAGTGAATAATTGCTCTTCCAGAAGAGCTTGGTCAATAGGTTTAAGAATGTAAGAATAACAATGTATGTTTTCGTAAGCCATCATTGCATGGGTTGGAACTGCGGTTATAAAAATAATATGATTCAATTTATATTTGTCGATTTTTCTTATCCTTTTGGCTAATTCATATCCATTTCCGTCTTCTAGTTGTATATCAACTAAAAAAATATCTATATCATTCTTATGAATAATGTCCATTGCTTCAAGGACAGAACCTGTTTCAAAAATTTCAGTATCTTCATCAATTCTTTTTATTGTTCCAGCTAAATCTTTTCTTATAGACACTTCATCTTCAATAACAATAATTTTTACCACTTGTTCCTCCTCGAGCATTTTTGTATATAAAAAGCCACATCATCGATGTGGCAAACCGGTTAATATAAGGGACTTAAACCCATAAATTTTTCCATGTCAAGGACAAATTTCACCTGTTGTGCCAATTTTCCCCGATGGGAACATTATAACAGATTCCTACTTAATGCGAAAGATAAATATTTAGGCTTGTTTGGAATGAATTCCATTTTGGGGTTCAGTTTTTTATATGAGTCATTTAGTTTTTCCGTTCTATTGTTACTATTTCATAAAAGTAGTAAAATATAGATATAGACAAAGATTTAATCATGGCCATTAAATCATAAATGAAAAATAAATATGGGAGGAATTAAAGTGAAGAGAAAAGGCAGGGGTGTCATATATTTTGCCCTTGCTGTAATCCTGTTATTGTCAACCCTGGTTAGAGCATATGGTGATTACGGTACGGGTAATGCATCATCTGATGGTTCGCCTGATGTGCAGGTGACCACGGTAAGACCGGAATATCTGAAGGATCAGATAATTGTTAAATTCAAGGATAATATTTCTCCAAATGACAAGAAAATCATAAAGAAATACTACAAACTGATTGACAAGGCCAAGTTTGCATCCGGAGGTGAGGTTCTGAAGCTGAAGGGGAACAGGACTGTAGAAGAATTGGTCGATGTACTTGGTGCGTTGAATTCAGTGGAGTATGCAGGCTTTGACTACATAATGAGGGCATTGGAGCTTCCAAATGCATCTGAGTATTCTCAACTGTGGGGAATGGACAAGATTGATGCTCCTGAAGCCTGGGAAATAGACCAGGGAAATCCTGAGGTCATAGTTGCAGTTATTGATACTGGTGCGGATATGGACCATGTGGATCTTGTTGCCAACATCTGGACCAATTTGGGAGAAATTCCTGGAAATGGAATTGATGATGATGGAAATGGTTACACAGACGATGTACATGGATACGACTTTCACAATAATGATGGTGACCCTTCAGATGACCAGGGCCATGGAACCCATTGTGCTGGTACAATAGCTGCCGAAGCCAACGACGTCGGTGTAGTAGGAGTAGCTCCAAATATTATAATAATGCCTCTTAAGTTTCTGGACTCCGAAGGTTCGGGAAGCTTTAGTAATGCCGTATTAGCAATAGATTATGCAGAGGAAATGGGAGCACATGTTATCAGTGCTTCCTGGGGCGGATATACATATACCATAGATACGAGCATGACCAATGCAATAGATGATTTTAGCGGAGTGTTCGTAGCTGCTTCCGGGAATGACAATATAAATCTTGATACATATACGTTATGGGGTATATTGCCCATATATCATGCACCTGCATCATATCCCAATGAGAGCATAGTATCAGTTGCTTCAATTGACTTGGGTGGTGATTTGTCCAGCTTTTCCAACTATGGAA
>NZ_CEZJXU010000012.1:0-11700 GCF_983023055.1 Dethiosulfatibacter sp.
GACATGCTTTCTGCAACGCCTGGAGCCTTGGGAAATGATGTTGCACCATTGTCCAAATATATGTTTTTCATTTTAACCGCCTCTAAGTTTTCTAATTCTGATTATATTATCAAGAATCAGTAAATACAAACCGTATAATTTTTTTTAATACTGGAAATTTTACTATTTGTAATTCTTATTTCACTTAAGGATAAACTGCTGATAAACTGAATCAGGAAATTGTTATTAATTTATGGAGGTTTTAAAATGAATGGTAAAAAAGGAATAATAGTTACAGGAGGAATCATCGGACTAGTATCGGTGGCTCTTGTTTATTTTGGAAATCCAGCCAATATGGGTTTCTGTATTGCATGTTTTTTACGGGACATTGCAGGAGGAATAGGTCTTCATAGGGCTGCTGTTGTACAGTATATAAGACCTGAAATTATAGGACTTGTTCTTGGAGCATTTATTCTTGCAGTGAAAAACGGGGAATTTGAATCAAGGGGAGGATCATCACCTTTTACAAGGTTTGTTCTTGGAATGACAGTAATGATAGGAGCGCTAATGTTCCTGGGATGTCCATTGAGGATGGTCTTGAGACTTGGCGGAGGAGATCTTAACGCAATATTCGGTCTTGTAGGGTTTATAGTTGGAATATTTGCAGGAGTATTTTTCCTCAACAAGGGATTCAATCTTAAGAGAAATTACAAGATGATAAAATCCGAAGGATACATGTTCCCGGTTATGAATATTGGACTTTTCATTCTTCTGGCTGTTGCACCTGGATTCGTGTTTTTTAGTGAAAAAGGACCTGGAGCAGCCTATGCGCCTATTTTTATATCACTGGCGGCAGGACTTTTGGTTGGAGCACTGTCCCAGAAGACAAGGCTTTGCATGGTTGGAGGAACTAGAGATATGATTCTTTTTAGAGATAGTTATCTTTTGGCAGGATTCATATCAATAATAGTTTTTGCGGCTGTTGGAAACCTTTTACTTGGTTATTTCAACCTTGGATTTGAAGGTCAGCCTGTTGCACATACTGATGGCTTGTGGAACATGGTTGGAATGGGTCTTGTGGGATGGGCTTCGGTACTACTTGGAGGATGCCCATTGAGACAGCTCATACTTGCAGGAGAGGGAAATACAGACTCTGCTATAACAGTAATGGGACTTATTGTTGGAGCTGCACTATGCCATAATTTTGACCTTGCTGCAAGTCCAAGCGGACCTTCCTCGAATGGTAAGATAGCAGTGGTGGTATGTTTTGCATTAGTAGGGGCTATATCAATGCTTAACTCGGAACTTATTGCAAAATCAGATAATAAGGGAAAAACGAAAGGAGAGGTGAAACATGCATAAAATAGATACATGTGGCATGAGCTGCCCACAACCAGTACTTATGACCAAGAAGGCTTTGGAAGAAAACCCTAAGGGTGTGGACATAGTGGTAGACAATAAAACGACAAGGATAAATGTAAAGAGATATCTGGAGAAATTTAAGTATAGTGTTGGAATATCGGAAGAAGGGGAGTTTTATACATTGAGTGCGAGGAAATAGCGTGGAGTATAATATACTGTTTTTTACGCATTCGGGGGCTATGAAGTTCAGTAGAAAGGCAAAATCTATGGATATCAACATCGAGCTTATGCCGGTGCCTAGAGTCTTGAGCTCCAACTGCAGTATAAGTGCAAGGATACGTTACGACAAAGATATAGAAAACCTCATAGACGACGAGATAGAAAAGATATTCATTTCAGAAAACTCTGAAAACAGACTTATCTACGAAGCAGAGTAAGCAAAAATACAAAAGGGACGGTTCTTTTTGTATTTTTGTCCAAGCTAATAAAGGGATCAAATAAAAATCGGACTGTAGATAACTACAGTCCGATTTTCTTTTACATTGTCATGCCTCATAAATTGTTAATTTGTATATAGTATGAATATTAAATTCTTGTTATGCTTGTTTTTGTATCTTCTCAGGAATCACATAATCTTCCGGACGTTGACCTTTGATTTTGATTATTGCGTAACATATTGCCCATCCGGCTATTACGGATATGAATGGATTGATACCAAGAACTGCTGCTGGAAGGTATCCAACGGCAACGGCTACTGTTGCTGCTGTTACTGCATATGGCATCTGAGTTTTAACGTGGTCAATGTGGTCTGATGCTGCAGCCATTGAACTCATGATTGTTGTATCTGATATTGGTGAACAGTGGTCTCCGAAAACTGCTCCTGTAAATACTGCACCGATTGTAGCGTAAAGAAGTACGCCAGTGTCTCCACCGCTAAGTTCGTATACAAGTGGTACTGCTATAGGCATCATCAATGCTGTAGTTCCCCATGAAGTTCCTGTTGAGAATGCTATTAGACATCCAAGAAGGAAAACTACCATAGGTATTACATTTGGAGAAATCTTTCCGCTTAATATGCTTATTAGGAATTTAGCTGTTCCAAGATCCTTTGCAACGCTTCCTATTCCCCATGCAAGCACAAGTACGAATACTGCGATTACCAGGGATTTTGCACCATCAACCCATGCATCCATTGTTTCTCTGAATGTAAGTATTTTTTGTGTAAGAACCATTGTGAAAGCTACTATGGTACCTGCAAATGAAGCCCACATCATAGCTACTGAAGCATTTGAATATCCAAGAGCATCTCTTATTACAGTGAATGCAAAAGGAGTTTCCTTTATTTGCTCAATAAGTGCAGTGTTGTCGCTTGCAAGTATTGCACCTCTGCCGTTTACATAAAGTCCAATTACAACGAAAGCTATAACTGTCAATATAGGAATGATAGCATTTCTCATTCTTAGAGGAATTTCATCGCTTATTTCCATTTCGGTAAGCTCTTTTGATGCCAGTGGAATTGCACCGTCAGCAATGAGTTTTCCCGTTTGTCTTGCTCTTGCCTCTGCTTTAAGCATTGGACCGAAGTCTTTTCCTGTGAAGCAGATCATAAGAACGAATCCAACCATGATAAGACTGTAGAATCTGAAAGGAATTGACTGAAGGAATGCTCCATAGACATTTACCTCTACTCCGATTGAATTGAAAGCATCTCTTAGGAGTCCCATTTCGTAAGCGGTCCAGGTAGCTATAAAAGCCATACTTGCGATAGGAGCTGCAGTTGCATCTGTGATGAATGAAAGCTTTTCTCTTGATATCTTAAGTTTGTCAGTAAGTGGTCTCATTGTTGTTCCAACAAGAAGTGTGTTTGAATAGTCATCGAAGAAGATTAATAGACCCATTGCCCAAGTTGCAACCATACCACTTTTGGCGCTTTTGGCTTTCGTTCCTAGCCAGTCTGCAATGGCCTTGGCGCCTCCGGACTTGGCTACTATTCCGATTGTTCCACCGAGAGCCATGTCAAATACGATGATACCTGCATTCCAAGGGTTTGCTATTGAACCTGCAATATATTTCTCAATAGTTAAAGCAAATCCTGAAAGTGGATTACCTGTAAGTATTATTGCGCCACCCCAGATTGCTGCGAATAATGCAGGTATAACCTGCTTGGTAGTAAATGCCAATACAATTGCGATGAGTGGGGGAACTAATGATAACATACCATAGTGCTCTACTACATTGTCCATAAAAAATCCTCCTAGAAAAATTTATTTATTACTATGTATTTATAATAGCGGGTAGTTTCATCAGACTTCAAAATGTTTCATAAAACTTCAGATAAAAAATAACGTTTTCATAAATTTAGTAATCCTTGGATAAATCTATCAGGTTTGTCAAAAAGTTTTTGACATTGATTTTGCCTCCATCCTCTCGCAATCCCCGAATATGGTCCATTTCATACTTAACAGCTTCGAATCCAAAGAGTGAGTTTGAATATTTCTGGAAATATTCACTGAGATTGTCCTCGAGACCTAGGTTTGCTATGTTCCTTAGCGCATGGGATGCACATCGCCTGATTCTCTGGACGGAAGATTTGTAGTCTAGGTCTATCTTTTCGAATATATCCTTCATGTCGGAGTCGTAAATGTCTATATCCTTTTCCAATACATAAGTGCAAATTTTTATGACGTCGCTGTATCCTGACTTGCCTGATACTCCAAGAATCCTTAGTATGGCTCTGACATTTTCATTATTGTCTTCTTGAACTGACTCAGGTTGGGAGTCGGTCATGTTGAAAATCTGGTGAATCTGCTTGAGCTTTTCCTGTAGTTGCATCTTTTCGTAGAGGTTTTTCAAAATGTGTGAAACCTCTACTATATTAATTGGTTTGTTGATATAATATTCGATACCCTTTGAATATGCCTCAGCAATCATTTCCTTGTCGCTTACTTTAGAAAGCATAATAAAGTAGGTACCGGAAAGAATTTTCTCCAACTTTTCGATAAGGGAAGGACCGTCGATGGTTGGCATCATGTAGTCCACTATTACAACCTGAGGTTTTAGAATCTCAATGTCCCTGATGGATTCAAGGGGCTTTGTAGTATATCCCACTACGGTTCCAAGTTCATTTTCTTCAATGAGGAACTTTAGGCTTTTAAGTACTGCTTGGTCGTCGTCTATTAGATAGATTTTCTGGTGTTTCATATATCACCTCTTAGGTTTGTTATGGGAATTGCTATTTTCATTTCGGTACCGGAGCCTACTTCCGACGCTATGCTCAGTTTTCCTTTGAAATGGGTCTCTATTAAGTCCTTTACAATTGAAAGTCCAAGTCCTCTGAATATGTCTCCCGTTTCTATATTGAATTTTGTTGAAAAACCCGGTGAGAATACGTCATCAATATATTCGGGCTTTATGCCACGTCCGTTGTCTTTTATTGTGAATATGCAAATGTCTTCGTCTCTTTCTGTTTCAATGTCTATTCTTGGATACTTTGTCTTTCCGAAGGATTCAAGAGAATTGTTTATCATATTCCTCAGAATGGATGTCAGATAATAGTGCTCATCGATCTTTGCATTAAAGTTTATTGCTATCCTCAGGTTCACTTCACTCTTATCGATAGAAGTTGTTATAATCTTAACTATATCTGATATGTCCATGGGAACGGATTCCATATTATCATCGTCAAGTATGTCAAGTCCCTTAACAACCTGGTGGTAGTCCTTTTTAACCTCGTGTATGTCCTTTGCGAATTCTAGGGTCATTTCCTTTAGTTGTTCATTAGTTTCGCTTTCTGATACTGCCTTGTGTATTTCAAATCCTTTTTTAGTCAGTGATTCAATCTGGTCCATGTTCTTCTTAATATAGTAGCTTTCACTTTTGAAAAAGGATGTGAGCATATAGAGTTTTTCATATCTTTTTAGGTGGTCTCTTTTGTCCATTATGGACTTGTATGTTTCGAGTAGAAGGATAAGTGAAAATACAATTATAGCTCGTAGGACCGCTACTCCTATGATGAGAAGGATCATGGAGTCTTCCATTTCCGAAATTCTTGTTCTTACGCTGAGCTCCACAAGGTTGGATAAAAAATCGCATATGAGAACGACGATGATGAAGTCTGGGAGCTTATGTTGTTTTTTTTTGGTATAAAAGATATAGAAGAAGACAGCGTATGCTACATAGAAGAATATGTCTGGATAAACCATGGTAGCTGCTTCAGAAAATGTATATCCTCGAAGTATTTCGAGGACATATCTGAATAAAGGAGACATTACCGCCACAATCAATACAGTCCTGAAAGCAGAAAGATAGTCGTAAATATACAGTAATATGGGAAGAACTATTATTGATGATGTGATGAGAAATCCTTCTGAAAAGAATTTTAAGTGAAATTGTGATCCAGCCGATACAAAGAGACCGATAAAAATCATTTGTTTTAAGTCTTTCATAATCCTCTCCAATCGTGAATAGGCATATATCTAGCGTGCTACTGAGTATAGCGCCTGTCAATACGCATGACAAGACAAGACGGTTAGCAATTCTTAAAGTTCATTGTCTAGAACTTGATGGGTGTTTACATAAGTATTGTAGATGCTTATGGACCAGTGGAGGTGGGGACCTGTTGAAAATCCCGTCGAGCCCACGGTTCCTACATAGTCTCCTTTAATAACGAAAGTATCCTCTTCAACATCTATTGTATCCATATGGTAGTAGCTTGTGAAAAGACCCATTCCATGATCTATTACAAGGGTGTTTCCAGTCAAGGTGACATACTCAGCAAGTGTGACTATTCCATTGTTACAGGCGTGTATTTCAGTTCCTTTCGGAGCCGCAAGGTCAAGACCTGAATGTCTTGTTGATGTTATTTGGTCGTTTACAAATCTTTTTTCGCCGTAGTCAGTAGTTAGGGTGAAATCTTCAAAGGGAAGGCTGAATTTTCCATCCCAGTATTTTTTCATGTCGGAAGTGCTTCTGGCACCTTTAACCCTTTCTCTGAATTCCTTGAAGGCATCGTCGTTGTTTGTTGATTCGTATACTTCATTTGACACATAGAGATACTGCTCTACAAATTCTTTGTCGAAAATTTTAATTTCTGTGGAAAGGTCGTAATATCTTTTAAGGGTCTTGTCCTCTACAGTTACTTCTATATTATAAATTCCCTCTTCCGTCCATATGTCTACAGGAATGAAGAAAAAGTATGATCCATCCATGATGCCTTTTGAAAGTAGACCGTGGGAAATGTTTGTTTCCATTGTTATTTCACTATTTGTGGGTGGATTATTAATGCTGACTATTAGAATATTTCCCGGGTAATTATATTCTGTTTCAAGAACAAGCTCCGGAGTTTTAAGCGCATCTTCTATTAAAGGAGCAGTAGTTGTTGAAATTAGTATCATCATATATAAAATCAAACTTCTCATTTAGCATCTCCCAGTTTTTTCTTTTTAATATAGGAACTGAAGTATCTTTCAGAAAGGAGATAAATCACATATCCCAGTAGTCCTCCAAGGGTGTTCAGTATTATGTCATCAATATCGAAGGATCCAACCCTGAAGGTCATCTGAATGGTTTCAATGAAAAGGCTCAGGATGAAGCTGTGGATTAAGATGCTTATGATTCCCTTGAATCTTAGTGCCAGTGGAAGGAATATTCCAAAGGGCATGAATGCAGCAATGTTTCCAAGTATGTTTGTTATTATTATGTTGTTGTTTATATTTCCTATATTGTTTATATAGTTCAATATGGTCTTGAAGGGCTTGAAGTTTGCAGAATGTTCAAGATAGAAATTTAAGGTTGTCATGTTATTGATTCCTCTGAAGGTAGCTCTGTACCTGAAAAATACCAGGTCGAAAAGGTAGGCCAGGTATGCTGCAAATGAAATATATATAATCATTCTTAAAGAAATTTTCAGAATTTTATTCATTAAAGATTTTCCCCTTTGTTTACTGTATCTATTTATAACATTGATTGGTGAAAAATTCAATAGTGTAGCATAATATTGTTTAATATGTAGAAAATTGGGTAAAAATCAGAATAGCAATATTTGGAGGAGACATATGAAAAAAACCAATTTAATCTTGATTTTGATTTTAACAATGATGCTTGCAGCCTGTACACCTGAGGAACCCGTTGAAGAACCGGTGGAACCTGCAGAGCCTGTAGAAGATATACAAGAACCTGATGAGACAGGAGAAGAAGGGGATGTTCCGGCTGAAGAAGCTGTAGAGGAACCTGAAGAAGTGGCTGAAGAACCAGTTGAAGATGTAAACGACTATGACGGAGAGCTTCAGGAAGCCTATGAATATGGAAAGGTACTTTACAACCTTGGACTTTTTAACGGTGTTTCAACAGTTAAGTATGAGCCAAACCTTGAAGGAGATATGAACAGGGAACAGGCAATGAAGATGATAGTATCCTCTCTCGGATGGGAGCCTTCATCAAAGGAACAATGTCCTTTCAGCGATGTAAGTGACTGGGCAAAGCCTTATGTTGGAAGAGCCTATTTGAAAGGTATAGCCCTTGGAACAGTCCCTGAGAACAATATATTCGGTGCACAGGATTCAGTTACTATGCAGCAGCTTTTGACTTTCTATCTTAGAGCACTTGGATATGAAACATCATATGCATATGAAAATGCTCTGAAGCTTGGAGAAATCACAGGACTTACAAACAATATAGAAGCAACAGATGATAATTTGAAAAGATACCATTTGGTGATGGTAACATATAACGCCCTTGGATCTTCAAGGCTTAACAGTGCAAGAACCTTGGCGGAAGACCTCATTTCGGAAGGTCTCATTAAGTCTTCAATGGCTGAGGAATTTGGACTTATCCAGAAATACAAGTACCAGTCACAAAGGGAATACGGACCAGTTGAACTTAATGAGGAAAACTTTGCTGAAGAGATTCTTGGAGAGGAAAAGGCACTTGTACTTTTCTTCCAGAACGACAACGAGCTATGTGAAGACATGGAACTTCCATTCTACAACACGGCAGTAGCCCTTGCAGGCGTAGCAAGAGTTGGAATACTCAATGAAAAGGATGCAGGAGAAATATTGACAGAATACAATATAACATCATTCCCGAGCATTAAACTTTTCAAGGTTGGAGAAGATACGACTCTTCCAGCGGTACCCGACATGGACACACTTGTTCAGTGGGTTGAGAATAATTAAGTTTAGTAAAAAATAAAACAATAAAAAAGTACAGGAAATTGGTTAATAGCTGATTTTCTGTATTTTTTTTATTGTCCTGGAAAGTCATTTAATCACAAAATTACTTGAAGCGTTGTAATCTTGTTTACAAGGTTGTAAAACGTCAAAAATATCTAAATGTCATTTTGGGTATTTGCTATTCCTTTGACTATTTATTGACTGTCTGTTGTTATAATAAGGATGAAAAGAAGTTATAGGAGGATATTATGGATATTAAAAGAAGAATAGATGAAATGAAAACTGTCCTTGACCTGGATAGAAAAATAGTAGGAATAAAGTTTGCACGTACGAAGGAAGAATTTGAAGAGAGCGACGTATCACAGCTGAAGAACAAGCTTTCTTACTGCAACATGGTGAAGTTTGCAACAAAAGGAAGAAGCTTTAAAGCAGATTTCGATAATTTCTATTGTGTGGGATCACTGAGAACCTTCGGTCTTGTAAAGAAGGATGAAGAGGTTACTTCGGGAAGAGTGTACTATGGCTACAATATGTACAAGGATATTGAAACAGCAAAGAATGTTCAGGAAAACGTCACTTATCTAGACGAAGGAGTATATGGGCTCATAGTTCAACCGTTGGAAAAATTTGATGAGAATCCGGATATAGTGCTCATGATAGTTAATCCCTACCAGTCCATGAGAATTGTTCAAGGATACGCCTACCACTACGGAAATCCTAAAAGTGTCAAGCTTACAGGCAATCAAGGAATCTGCTCGGAATGTACTGCAACTCCATACACAACGGACGATTTGAATATATCGCTGCTTTGTGCAAATACAAGATTTGCAGCCAAATGGGAACAGAATGAAATGGGAGTAGGAATGCCCTTCAACAAGTTCATGAATGTAACTGATGGTGTATTGAAGACAATAAATCCCAGCGATCCCAATGTCATAAAGAAGGAAATACTTGAAAGAGCAGAGAAGAATAATATTGATATAGATTTGGAGCTTGGAACCAGTTATTATAGAAGTTAAAATGAATAATTTGTAAAAATACTTGCTTTTTTAAAACGAGATATCTTATTATTAAATGCATAATATATTATTAAGGAGAAACATTATATGAAATTTACACCAACGAAATTTCAAGGGTCGCTAGCGGCTGCAGGAATGTCGCTGATGCCCTTTAATTTTATGAAGACTTCGGTTTTTAAAGGTGGGGACTTTTCTTTAACGGGACTGTCTTCACAATCATTCAGCGGATTCGAAAACATTACGGCCTATATGCTGACAGGACTCATGGCAATGTTCATAGCAATTCACATTGTATTGACACTCATATTTTTAAAGGAACTTTTAACCTGGCTCTTCTCAACAAAGGGATTTGGCGAACTTATGAAGAACCCTCTCGGGAATTCGGCAATATTTTCACCCCTCATTTCACTGCCTATGTCTATGGTGGTTCTCATGGGACCTTTGGGATTTTTCTTTCCCTGGATAGGTGAAAACCTTCAAAGCCTTATGGTGCCGGCTATGATATTCTTTATGGGTTTGTGGTTTACTGTCATTTCTCTTGAAGTCATGGTTCTAAAGACTATGTTTCAGGAAAAATTTGACCATGAAAAACTGAATTTTGCATGGCTTCTGGACATATTGGCTTTCGGAGCAATATCCCTTTTCGGTTCTGGACTTGCTACATCGGCAGCAAATGAAGCTCTTGGGTCTGCAGCGGCATTCATGACTATATTTTTGCTTTTGGTTGGAATTGTTGCCTTTGGTCTTAAGTTGGCATTGTTGTTTTATCAGGAAATCAGGTCACATGAAATGCCAGATACGGGAGTTGTTCCAGCCTATTTTCTTGTGATACCACCCATGTGTCTTTTATGGTTTAGCTTCTACAAGATAATGGTGTTTTCTGGAAAAACATTTGGATTTGACATAAGTGCCATTTCCTTTATTGTAATAGTACTTGCCTATGTTACAACTATGCTGTGGCTTGTGTTTCTTCTGGTATTCCTCAAGGATTATCTGAGGGACAAGTTTTTGACAAGTGAATTTTCCCCTGCACAGTGGGGCATGGTCTGAGGATTTGTTGGATCCCAAGTTTTGGGAACAATAGTGTACGACAAATATTTTTCAAGCGAAATACTAAAGGGAATAAACCTTGCAAGCATATTAATCGGAACTATAATCTTTACCATGATCCTTGGAAAATTTATAAAGGCTTCGAGAGTAAAGGTATAAAAAACAAAAATAAAAAAACTCAGGATATAGATCCTGAGTTTTTCATATCTTAACATCTCTTGTTTCTGATTAGTCTACCAATCTTACCTTGATGATTCCTTCTATGCTTTTAATCTCTGCAATCTTTTCTTCATTTACTTCAGTACCTGCAATGTCGATTATATTGTAAGCATAGTCTCCTTTGCTCTTGTTCACCATTTCAATGATGTTTGCATTGTATTTTGAGAATACAGCTGTAAGTGAACCGATCATGTTTGGAACGTTTTTGTTTAGAACTACAATTCTGTGTGTTCCTTCAGTTCTCTCAAGTGAACAGTTAGGGAAGTTTACAGAGTTCGTGATGTTTCCATTTTCAAGATATTCTATAAGCTGATTTACTACCATTCTTGCACAGTTTTCCTCTGATTCTGGAGTAGAAGCTCCAAGGTGAGGTATGCAAACTACTCCGTCCTGGTTAATAAGACTATCAGTAGGGAAGTCAGTTACGAATGAACTTACTCTTCCTTCAGCTATTGCCTTAAGGATTGCCTTGTCATTTACAAGTCCGCCTCTAGACATGTTTATAAGTTTAGCACCTTTTTTCATTTTTGCTATACTTTCTTCGTCCATGAATCCTTTTGTCTTGTCCAGTAAAGGGAGGTGAAGAGATACATAATCTGCCTGGCTCAATAACTCGTCAAGTGATGAAGAGTATTTCATATCCCATGAAAGACCGATTGCTTTTTGAACAGAGATATATGGATCGTATCCTATTACCTTCATTCCAAGCTTGATTCCCATGTTTGCAACTAAAACTCCGATTGCTCCAAGTCCTACAATACCAAGAGTTTTGCCCATGATTTCAGGACCTGCAAATTGACTTTTTCCTTTTTCAACTTGCTTTTCAACATCGCCGTCAAGGTTGTTTACCCATTCAATTCCCTCGTTTACCTTTCTTGAAGAAGTTAAAAGTGCCTAAAGTG
>NZ_CEZJXU010000012.1:11710-15612 GCF_983023055.1 Dethiosulfatibacter sp.
GAAGAGTCATTTCCTTAACTCCGTTTGCATTTGCTCCTGGAGCGTTGAATACTACGATTCCCTTGTCAGAACATTTTTCGACTGGAACGTTGTTTGTACCTGCACCTGCTCTTGCGATAGCTTTAAGTGAATCGGGAAGTTCAGTGTCGTGCATTTTAAAACTTCTTAGCACTACTCCGTCGGCAGCTGAAATATCTTCAGGAGTAATGGAATATTTGTTTCCGTCAAAGTTTTTTAGGCCTTCGTTTGATATTTTGTTGAAAGTTGTAATATTAAACATTTTTGCACCTCTTTTTATTAATTATTAAAAAATCTTATGAACAATATTAACAAAAATTAACAAATAGTTCAAGTTAAATAATGATAAATCCATAGTTTTTGTTAAGAAATTAACGACAAACGTTTGTGGAGTGTTTACAAAACCAGAACTGAATTAGTGCTTTTATAAATCTATTGTAAGGAGAACCCGTATATGGTATTGTAGTTAAGAAAACTGATGAAATCAATATTTACGATAATTTATAAATGGAGAAACAACATATGAATATAAATGAAACTGTGCAAAATGAAAGGAAAAGTGACTGGTTGAAAGTTATAGCAATGGTGACAATGCTAATAGACCATGCGGCCTATTATCTAGTTCCCCACAACACTACAATATATCTGGTCATGAGGATAATAGGAAGGGTTGCATTTCCCATCTTTGCTTATTATGTGGCCATGGGATTCAAAAGAACTTCCAATATAAATAAGTATATGGGAAGAATGTTAGTATTTGCCCTCATAACGCAGGTGCCTTTTTATTTCTTTTCCCACGGTGAGTTTTATCTCAACGTCATGTTTACATTCTTCATGGCACTTCTCATGTTGAAGTTTTATGAAAAAAATAATCTTATATGGGTGGTCATGCTTTTTCTGGCTGACGTAGCAAACATGGACTATGGAGCGTACGGACTTTTGATAATTCTCATATTTTATCTATTTGGAGACAATAAAAAGAAGGCATTTTTACTTTTGTTGCTCCTTTCTCTTGTATATGATTCACTTAAAGTATTGGAGTATGGAAACCTTCAATGGTCTTTTTACATCCAGTCTCTATGTGTAATGGCGGTACCCATAATATATTTCAAGTTTAAGCAAATAAGGATAAATAAGTATATATCCTATCTTTTTTATCCTGTTCACATAAGCATAATAGTATTGATAGAAAAATTTTTATAGAGGTGTAGTATGTTCAATAGTATATTCATTTATTTTGCTCTTTTGGGTATCGGAGGAGTATTGAGCTACAAGGGAATAATCCATGACAAGCTTCTGAAGAGAGCCGGCTATATGCAGATGGTTTTTCTTTACATACTTATATTTATAATGGGAATTAGGCTTGGAATGAACAAGGACGTCATTGAATCTCTAGGAACAATAGGCTTCAAGTCTGGAATATTTGCAGTCATGACTGCCGTAGGTGGAATTAGTGGAGTTTTTATCATTGACAGGACAATAATTAAAAGTGGAAATAGCAGAAAAAAGGAAAGTATGAAAGGAGGAACAGACAATGACAATTAAAATTTTACTTGTTCTGGTAGCTGGTATTCTTTCGGGTATTTATATAATTGATCCATCATTTTACGGAACTACGGATATATTCCTCAGTATAGGATTGTCCCTTCTGCTGTTTTTTGTAGGTATTGATATAGGAAGCAACAAGAAGGTGTTTGGACAATTAAAGAAAATGGGATTAAAGATAATCCTTGTGCCAGTATCAGCAGGTCTTGGATGTCTGGCAGGAGGAATTGCCACCGCTTTAATATTCAATATGCCGATTCTAGAGGGAGCGGCAGTGGCGGCAGGATTTGGGTGGTACAGTCTTGCGCCTATTCTCATAGCTCCATATTCTGCGGAGCTCAGTGCAATAGCATTCCTTACAAATGTATTCAGGGAGATTCTGGCAATAGCATTTATATCATATACTGCAAAATATATAGGATATTTTGAAACAGTAGCACTTGGTGGAGCTACATCCATGGATACTACTCTTCCTATAATATCAAGGAACACTGATGCGGAAACTACAGTTGTCGCTTTTGTAAGTGGAATGATAATGACCATGTCGGTACCTGTACTTGTTCCTTTCTTTGTATCTCTTTTACAGGTATAGAAAAATACAAAAAAGTGTATAAAAAGTATTGACAACGGTATGAATATGTATTATAATTCATATAAATTCAAATTAAATCTATTGATTGAGAAAAGTAAGTGAGAAGAGAAGCTTAAGCGAGCCGGAGTTGGTGCGAGTCCGGTAGTGAAACTGCGCTGAACAGAACTCATGAAGAGGTTTCCGGAAACGTATAGTATGGAAACTCGGTTAAATACCGTTATAATGAAAGAGATGAAGCGATAGCTTTAAATAGAGTGGTAACGTGGATATAATCCGCCTCTGGTATAAGAGGGCGGTTTTTTTTATACAAATTTTATTTATTAGCTAATGCATAGTTATGCAATGTTTCAAGAAGAGTGGTACCGCGACTACACGCCTCTTCACAAGGGTGTGTTTTTTTTATACCCAATTTCAGGAAACATAGCCAATATAGGCTAATAAAATGAAGGCAATTTACTGGAGGTAAATGAAAATGAGTAAAGAAAAAGTAGTATTAGCATATTCGGGTGGACTGGATACATCGATTATTATTCCTTGGTTAAAGGAAAACTATGATTTTGAAATCATAGCATGTTGTGTAAATGTTGGTCAGGAAGACGATATGGTTGAAGTTAAGAAAAAAGCTATATTGGCTGGTGCAAGCAAGATATACACAGAAGATGTAACAGATAATTTTGTAGAGGAATTTGTATTTGATGCCTTGAAGGCAAATGCTGTTTATGAGGGAAAATACCTTTTGGGAACTGCAATAGCAAGACCTATAATAGCAAAGACACTTGTTGAGGTAGCTCACAAGGAAGGAGCAAAGTATATTGCTCACGGATGTACTGGAAAAGGAAATGATCAGGTAAGGATTGAAACAGTTATTGCTTCAATCGACCCTAATATACAGATAATTGCTCCATGGAGAATTTGGGATATTAAATCGAGAGAAGATGCAATTCAATATGCAGAAGCTAGAGATATACCTCTTACAGTAACAAGAGAAAAGATTTATTCAAGGGATCAAAACCTACTCCATATAAGTCATGAAGGTGGACATATTGAAGATCCTAAGAACCAGCCTGATTTGAAAGAGCTTCTTATGATGACAAAGACACTTCAGGAAGCAAAAGATGAACCTGAAATAGTTGAAATAGAATTCTTTAAAGGTAAGCCTATTAAAGTAAACGGTAAGGAACTGTCTGGAAAAGAAATACTTACAACACTTAATCACATAGGTGGAGATCATGGAGTTGGAGTAATAGATTTACTGGAAAATAGAATGGTAGGAATGAAATCAAGAGGAGTATATGAAACTCCTGGTGGAACAATTCTTTGGTATGCACATTCAGAGCTGGAAAGACTGGTTCTTGAGAAAGACGTGCAGCACTACAAGGCTCAAATTGCCAATAAATATGCCGAGCTTGTTTACAATGGAATGTGGTACAGTGGTTTGAAAATGGCTTTTGACGGGTTTATAGATCAAACGCAGGAAACTGTATCCGGTAAGGTTAAGGTTCAATTGTACAAAGGCAATATTCTTTCAGCTGGTATGGAATCACCATACGCAATTTACAATGATGAAATATCATCATTCGGATTCAGTGAATTGTTTGATCACCACGATGCTGAAGGATACATTAAATTAATCAGTCTTCCTTTTAAAATAAAAGCTCACTGTCTTGGGGATGAATATCTTCAAAAGACTTTTAAGAAAAAAGAAGCTTAATAAATCAGCTGTCCCCAGTGGGCAGCCTTCTTTTTT
>NZ_CEZJXU010000013.1:0-11166 GCF_983023055.1 Dethiosulfatibacter sp.
CAACAGGAAATATCATGAAGATGCCTGGACTTCCAAAGGTACCATCAGCAGAGAAGATTGACGTTAATGAAAATGGAGTAATCTCAGGATTATTTTAGACAATACAAAGCCATTTGAATAAGCCATTTCAAATAGAACAGTTAAAGAAGACAGGATTAAATATTCCTGTCTTCTTTAGTTCACAGGCACCTAAGGAGGCAGGTTACTGAGAAGTCTATATCATCTCTTGATTTATTTTCTTTGGTATGTTATCTTAAATGTACTACAATGCAATACGAGGCTCTGCATTGTGAAACAAATAACTTAGACATTGTAAAAATGGCAAGAATGAAAAGTATTTTAAATCATGCAAAATGAAAGAGAAGAGAGAAAATCGTAGTTTGCTATTGTGTATCTAATGTTCGGAAAAATAGAGATAATTCATGGAAATGGCGAATAAAAGGCTAGATTGTTATTAAATTAACGACGTCGTTATTAAATTAACGTAATAATTAGACGATTTATTGACGTTTGTTTTGTACAATGTTCGTGGGAGGTAATATATGGAAAAAATTAAATTAATGATAAATGATGTAGAATTTATTGCAAAGCAAAATGAAACAATACTGGATGTGTGCAGGAAAAACGATATAGATATACCTACTCTCTGTTATCATCCTGATCTTGATATTAAATATGGGTCTTCATGCAGGCTCTGTATTGTAGATATAGAAGGAAGAAAAGGACTTCAACCTTCATGTTCAACAATCATTACAGATGGCATGGTGATAAAAACCCACAGCGATGAAGTTATTGAATCAAGAAGGCTCATACTTGAGCTTATAATAGAAGACCATCCACTGGATTGTCTAACATGTGAAAAATCAGGCGATTGCAAGCTTCAGGATTTTTGCTACGAATATGATGTGACAGGTCCTGTGTTTAATAAAAATGAAAAGGTTTACGAGAAAACAAAAGACATAGATATAGACGAGACCAATGAGTTTTATATAAAGGATGACAGTAAATGTATAAACTGTGGACTTTGTGTTAGAGCGTGTAACGAGCTGCAAGTAATAAATGCTATAGGGTTTGTAAATAGAAGCGACAAGCAAAAGGTTGCTGCTCCTTTTGGGAAAACATTGGCTGAAAGTGATTGTGTCTCTTGTGGAACCTGTGTTTCACTTTGTCCTGTCAATGCACTGAGTCCAAAGCAGAAGAAAATGAGAAAGTGGGAAATCGAAAAGAAGGTAAAGACTACTTGTTCATACTGTGGAGTGGGATGTCAGATTGATTTACTTGTAAAGAAGAATGAAGTAGTAGGTGTTGAGCCCAACTACAGTTCAACCAACAAGGATTTATTATGCGTTAAGGGGAAATTCGCCTATGGTTTTATCAATCACAAAGACCGATTAAAAAAACCTTTAATCAAAAAGAATGGAGTGTTTGAGGAAGCTAGCTGGGAAGAAGCTTATAATCTGATTACAGATAAAATTAATGAAATAAAAACCAACCATGGAAGCACTGCTTTTGCAGGCCTGTCATCGGCTAGAGTAACCAATGAAGAGAATTATCTTTTTCAAAAAATGATAAGGGCGTATATGGGTACCAATAATGTTGACCATTGTGCAAGGCTTTGTCATGCATCTACTGTTGCAGGCTTGGCTACAACACTTGGAAGCGGTGCTATGACAAACAGCAATACGGAATTATTGGATGCTGATGTAATATTTATCACGGGGTCAAATACAACTGAGACACACCCTGTTCTTGGATCTTTTGTGAAGCAGGCAAAAAATAAAGGTGCAAAAATTATTGTTGCGGATCCTAGAAAGATTCCATTGGCATATAAGGCGGATGTATATCTTCCACTAAAACCTGGTACGAATGTTGCCTTATTTAACGGCATAATGAATGTTATCATTGAAGAAAATTTACAGGATCATGAATATATAGAAAGAGCTACTGAGAACTATGAAGAATTAAAGGAAGTAATTAAAACATACACTCCTGAATACTCTGGAAGTATCTGTGGAGTGGATCCTGAAGAAATCAGAAAGGCAGCCAGGATATATGCCGGAGGAGATAAATCCAGTATTTTGTATTCAATGGGTGTGACTCAACATACGACAGGAACCCAAGGTGTTATGTCTCTTTCAAATCTTGCTCTCCTGACTGGAAATATTGGAAAAGAATCTGCCGGTGTCAATCCATTAAGAGGGCAGAATAATGTACAGGGAGCTTGTGACATGGGAGCTTTGCCTGGTGACTATCCGGGTTATCAGAAAGTTTATGATGAAAATATAAGAAGCAAATTTGAAGATAGCTGGAAGAAAGAACTTTCCAACCAGGCTGGTTTGACTTTGACTGAAATAATCAATGAGTGCGGCAAGGGTGAAATAAAATTCCTTTATGTTATGGGTGAGAATCCAATGCTTTCAGATCCTGATTTGAAACATGTTGAGGAATCGTTAATAAATACTGAATTCCTGGTTGTGCAGGATATTTTCCTTACTGAAACAGCAGAATATGCTGATGTTGTATTACCTGCAGCAACCTTTGCAGAAAAGGATGGTACTTTTACCAACTCTGAAAGACGAGTTCAAAGGGTAAGAAAAGCAATTGAACCTATAGGTGAATCAAAGCCTGATTGGGAAATATTGACAGAAATAATGAACAGGCTTGGAATGGTTGAAACATATCGAAGTTCCGAAGATATATTCAATGAACTGGCAAAGATGACTCCTCAGTATAGGGGTATAAATTATAAAAGAATTGATGAAGAAGGACTTCAATGGCCTTGTATTGATGAAAATCATCCAGGGACCAGATATCTTCACAAGGATGGACCAATCAGAGGAAGAGGTTTGTTTAAACCTGCTGACTATATGGAAAGTTTTGAAGATTCAGACAGTGAATACCCTTATATAATGACTACGGGAAGAATATTGTATCATTATCATACTAGAACCATGACAGGAAAAATAGAAGGGCTTAACAATTTATATCCAAGTTCTTTCGTGGAAATAAATCCTACAACTGCAAACAGATTGAGCATACATGACGGTGAGTTGATAAGTGTTGTTTCAAGACGAGGGGCAATAGAAACAACTGCTGTTGTAACAGAGGATATTCAGGAAGATGTTGTTTTCATACCATTTCACTTTGTAGACGGGGCGGCTAATCAATTGACGCACAATACATTGGACCCTATTGCTAAAATACCGGAGCTGAAGGTTAGTGCGGTAAGATTGGAAAAGATAAAGAAAGAGGTGTAATCATGGAAAGATTCAATTCTGCAATTATATTGGCTGGAGGAAAAAGCAGTAGAATGGGCTACAACAAGGAGCTCATAATCATCGATGAAAAGAAAATAGTCAATTACCAGATTGAAGCTTTGCGCAAGCTTTTTCATGAAATAATAGTTGTGACAAAAAACAAGGAATTTTATAGCGATCTTGATTGCAAGGCAGTAAGTGATATTATCGAAGACAAGGGACCCTTTGGAGGCATTCATTCAGGTCTTTTGGCTTCCAGTAGCATGTATTCATATGTAATTGCCTGTGATATGCCTGTTATAAACACAAACTATATTAATTTTATGAAAAAGAAAATATACCAGGGTGATTTAGACGGCTGCATGACCTTGTATGGAGACCATATAGAACCTTTCAATGCATTTTATTCCAAGAGTATGGTGAAGGATATCGAGGAATACCTCTTCGGAGGTGGATATTCCATATACAAGTTGGTAAAAGCCTTAAACTTCAGCTTTATTGAGGAAAAAATAGCCAGAAGATTCAGTCCGAACTGGGACATGTTTATAAATTTTAATACCAGGGAAGATATATGCAAGTATTTAGGAAATGGAAGCTGTGATTGATATGAATATATCAAAAGACATAAACATTAAAAAATATAAGAACGGGGAATTGACAGAAGAAAAAGACTACGTTGTAGCCGAGTATGAATTTAAGCTTGTTTTAAACGGTAGAGATTTTGTTAAATTCACCTGTTCTCCGGAAGAATTTGAAGAATTGGCAGTTGGATATCTTCTGGCGGAGTCGGTAATAGAGAACTTAAAGGATATAAAAATAAAGGGTTTCACAAGTATTGATTATGAAAAGGGACAAATAGAGGTGGAAACTGTAGAAGACCGTGAGTATCTATTTACTGATGAAGCAAAGCTTGTAAGAAAAATTACAACTGCCTGTGGTAAAAACAGAACCTTTCATCTTCCTTTGTTGAAAAAAAATGGCTGGCGTACTCGTTACATGGAAATCGACTATGAAGAAATTCAGTCTATTATAAAGAATTTCAACGGGAAGTCTGAAAACTTTATAAGTACCGGTGGAGTCCACAGTTGCGGTCTGTCGAACATGAAAGATATTCAGATCTTCAGCGAAGACATCAGCAGGCACAATGCAGTGGACAAGATAATAGGAAAGGCGATTCTTGAAAATATAAGCTTTAAGGATAGTATTCTTCTTGTATCTGGAAGGATTTCATCGGAGATAATTCAAAAGGCTGCTGCTGTAGATATTGGGTGTATAGTGTCAAGGTCGGCGCCTACACTGAAAGCTATAGAACTTGGTGAAAAGTATAAAATAGTCGTTATCGGCTTTGCAAGAGGAAACAGAATGAACATATATACAGGATGAATCATATAGAGGAGGGCAAATATGTCAAACAAGATACTGGATGGCAATGAGGAATTTGTTGAATCCATCTTGAAAAAATACAATTATGACGACCACGAGCTTTTGCAGATGCTTGTGGAGATACAAAAAAACAGGTCACAGGGGTATGTTGACCAAGATACAATCGAATTGCTGTCAAGGAAACTTGGTATACCTGAAATCAGGATTCACAGCGTAATTAGCTATTATGATGCTTTGACAATGAATCCAGACGCCAGATATTCAATAAATGTCTGTAATGGTACAACCTGCAGCCTAATGGGAAACAGTGAAATAGAAAAATGGGTTGAGGATATTCTTAAAATAAAAAAAGGAGAAACAACAGATGACGGTATGTTTTCCCTGAGAGAAACACCATGTTTTGGTGCCTGTGATATTGCTCCTGCATTAAGAATTGGCGACAAGGTATACGGTAAACTCACTAGAAAAAAGGTTACAAATATTATTGAAAAACTGTCTAAAGGTGAATCTTTGACCGATGATGAAATGACAATACAAGAAAATGGAAGTCTTAAAATAATAACTTCGAATTTTAATAAATATGATGGTATGAACATAGTTGGATATATTGGGTTGGGAGGCTTTGAAGCCTTTGAAAATGCAGTCGAAAAAGGTATTGAAGAATCCATCGATGAAATCTCTAAATCAGGAATAAGGGGAAGAGGTGGAGCGCAATATCCTACTGGAAAGAAGCTTTCTCAGTCAAGGTCTGTGAAGAATGACAGGAAGGTGATTGTCTGCAATGCTGACGAAGGAGAACCTGGAACCTTCAAGGATAGGGAAATCCTCAAAAAAGACCCATATAAGGTCATAGAGGGCATGCTCATAGCTTCGTACCTTACTGATGCAACTGAAGGATTCATATATCTTCGTGAAGAATATTATTGGATGAGAGAAAGAATTATTAATGCCATAGAAAAGTCCAGGGAATATGGATGGCTTGGAGAAAATATTAAAAACAGCGGTCATAATTTCGATATAAGACTGGTTTCCGGAGCAGGATCCTACGTTTGCGGAGAAGGATTTGCACTTTGTGAATCATTGGAAGGAAAACCCGGAATACCAAGATCAAAACCTCCGTATGTTAAGCAGGCAGGTTATCTTCAACTTCCAACACTTATAATAAATGTAGAGACACTTGCTGCAGTTACAACTGTATTAAAAAATGGAAGTGAAATATTTACCGAACAGGGTACAGAAGGAAGTCCTGGAACAAAGGTTGTATGCATAAGCGGTAAGGTTAAAAAATCCGGAGTTTATGAAGTTCCCTTTGGAATATCAATGATGGAAATGATAAATGGGCTTGCTGGAGGAGTTATAGATAACAGAAAAATAAGCTTTGTACAAATTGGCGGAGCTTCAGGAGGAATTCTTCCTGCCTCTAAAATAGATATAAACTATGATTATGAATCATTTACTGATCTTGGCATGGGAATAGGTTCCGGAGCTGTAGTGGTGGCTGATGATACCGATGATATAGTGGAATATACAAGTACGGTACAGGAGTTCTTTTCCCATGAAAGCTGCGGTAAATGTACTCCATGCAGGGAAGGAAACAAGCAGCTCAAAAGAATATTGAAGAGATTCATGGATAACAGGGGAACTGAAGATGACATTGCAAACTATAAAAGGATTGTTAAAACCATGGAAATTGCTTCTCTCTGTGGTAGTGGTAAAACTGAAGCGGTACCTTTAAATAATGCAATGGAATATTTCGAGGATGAATTTCGCAAAAGAATTATAAAATAGAAAGACGGTCTGGACAAATGTCCAGACCGCTTTCTATTTCTTTATTTCTTATGTAAATCCTTTCAGAATCAATATTTTCAACAAACTGGTTGTAAATGAATGATTTGAAGGATAAAATAGATTATATGAAATTTTTGTAAAAAAACGCAAAAAAACATGTACACAAATTATTTATTTGTGTTATACTAATTGTAATTTACGGCCGAATAGTATAACACATTGAAGGAGCGGTTGTATGCAAGATGATAAAATAGAGATGTTTGTAGTCTCCGATTCCATTGGGGAAACAGGGGAGTTGGTAGCTCAGGCAGCCAAGATTCAGTTTAATGATTCAGTAGGTGCAATTAGAAAGTTTTCATTTGTTCTTGATAAGGAACAGATGGATGAAATAGTGGAACTGGCAAAAGAAAAGAAATGTATTATTATATATACCCTTGTAATGAGTGAAGAGAAGGAATATTTTAAACAGATTGCCGAGGAAAACAATATTAAAGCAATTGACCTATTAGGTCCAATCATAAAACCCCTGGAGGAGCTTACAGGCATGAAGCCTAAAAGGGAAGCTGGTCTTAATAGAAGGCTTACATCATACTATTTTGACAAAATCGAAGCAATAGAATTTGCAGTGAAGTATGACGATGGGAAAGACCCTAGAGGATTTAAAAAGGCCGATGTTGTACTAATAGGAGTTTCAAGAACTTCCAAAACTCCACTGAGCATGTATTTGGCCAACAAGAACCTGAAGGTGGCAAACCTGCCGCTTGTTCCTGAAGTAAAGCCTGCGGAAGAAATATTTCAGATATCGCACAAAAAAATAATCGGTTTGACAAATAGTCCGGAGGTTCTTAATACTATCAGAAGGGAAAGACTGAAGGACATGGGAGTTAGAAGTAATTCTTCATATGCAGATTTAAACAGGATACTGACGGAACTTGAGTATGCAGACAGAATTTTTCAAAGAATCAAATGTCCAGTAATCAATGTTTCCCACAGAGCTATTGAAGAAACTGCAAACATAATAATATCAATAATTTCAAAAAATAATAAATAGTTTTTACATTTAGGAGGAAATTTACATGGAAAAGAAATGGGTGTATTTGTTTAAGGAAGGGGAAGCATCGAAGAAGGCTCTTCTAGGAGGAAAAGGTGCAAACCTTGCAGAAATGACTAATATTGGTCTGCCTGTACCTTTTGGGTTCACAGTAACTACAGATGCTTGTGCAGAATTCTACAACCAGGGTGAAAAGTTTTCAGACGAGATTAAAAAACAGGTCAATGAATGCATGAATGTCATTGAAGGTCAGTCTGGAAAGAAATTTGGAGATATCAAGGATCCACTTCTTGTATCTGTAAGATCAGGTGCTGCAATATCAATGCCTGGTATGATGGATACAATACTGAATCTTGGTCTTAACGATGATGCTGTTATTGGCCTTGCTACAAAAACTGGAAATGAAAGATTTGCCTACGACAGTTACAGAAGATTCATTCAAATGTTCAGTGATGTTGTTCTTTCAGTTCCGAAGTATCTGTTTGAAAATGTACTTGATGACGCTAAGGAAGAAAATGGATATGAAAGCGATACAGAGCTTTCTTCTGAAAACCTGAAAAAGATTGTTGAAGAATACAAGGCTATATATAAAAAAGAAGTAAGAAAGGATTTCCCTCAGGATCCCAACGAGCAGCTTGAAATGGCAATAAATGCCGTATTCAGTTCATGGAACAATGCAAGGGCGATTACTTACAGGAATATACACAACATGTCTCACTCAATGGGTACTGCCGTAAACGTTCAGTCAATGGTTTTCGGAAACATGGGAGATGATTCAGGTACAGGAGTTGCATTCTCAAGAAACCCAGCTACAGGTGAAAACAAACTCTTTGGAGAATTTCTAATGAATGCTCAGGGAGAGGATGTTGTTGCTGGAATAAGAACACCGAAGACAATAGATGAGCTTAACGATATCATGCCTGAAATATTTACTCAGTTCAAGGATATTACCGAAAGACTAGAGAAGCACTACAAGGATATGCAGGATATAGAATTCACAATAGAAAAAGGAAAGCTCTTCATTCTCCAGACAAGAAATGGAAAGAGAACTGCTGATGCTGCTTTAAGAGCTGCTGTAGAAATGGTTGGAGAAGGTTTAATAAACAAGACTGAAGCACTACTTAGAATAGAGCCTTCGTCACTTGACCAGTTACTTCACCCTACATTTGATGAAGCTACAATGAAGGAAGCGGAAGCATTGACAAAGGGTCTTCCAGCATCGCCTGGTGCTGCTTCTGGAAAAGTATTCTTTACAGCAAGTGAAGCGGTATCTGCTGTTGGGAAAGGAATAGATGTAATCCTTGTTAGAAAGGAAACTTCACCTGAAGATATAGAAGGAATGAACGTGGCAAATGGAATCCTTACTGCAAGAGGTGGAATGACATCCCATGCTGCAGTTGTTGCCAGAGGAATGGGCAAGTGCTGTGTTGCAGGATGTGATGAGGTCAAGGTAGACGAGGCAGCCAAGACATTTACTATCAAGGGAGCAAAATTCGTTGAAGGTGATATCATTTCACTTGATGGAAGCACAGGAAAGGTATACAAGGGAAGCATAAAGACTGTTGAACCAAACCTTTCAGGAGATTTCTCAAAGCTTATGGAATGGGCTGATGAAGTAAGAACTCTTGGAATAAGAACCAATGCAGATACACCAGTTGATTCAGAAATAGCAGTTAGATTCGGAGCTGAAGGTATCGGACTTTGTAGAACTGAGCACATGTTCTTTGATGAAGAAAGAATACCTGAAGTAAGAAAAATGATTCTTTCAGAGACTTTAGATCAGAGACTGGAAGCACTTGAAAAGCTACTTCCAATGCAAAAAGCGGACTTTAAGGGAATCTTCAAGGTTATGAAAGAGAGACCTGTTACAATAAGACTTCTTGATCCACCTCTGCATGAATTCCTTCCACAAGATGAAAATGACATTAAGTCATTATCTGATGATATGAATATATCTGTTGTAAAGCTTAAGGAAGTAATAAATTCACTACACGAATTCAATCCTATGCTGGGACACAGGGGATGCCGTCTGGCAATAACATATCCTGAAATTGCAGTAATGCAGACAAAGGCAATAGTTGAGGCAGCAATAGAAGTAAGTGAAGAAGAAGGTATAAATATCAAGCCTGAAATAATGATTCCACTAGCAGGCATGAAGACTGAACTTGAATATCTGAAAAAAATTGTTGAAATTACAATCAAAGACGTAGTTGCAGAGAAAGATGTTAATTTGGAATATCTTCTTGGTACCATGATAGAAATTCCAAGGGCGGCTGTAACCGCAGATGAAATTGCTGAAGTTTCAGAGTTCTTCTCATTCGGAACAAATGACCTTACTCAAATGGGATTTGGATTCTCAAGAGATGATGCAGGAAAGTTTATAGGAGAATATATTGACAAGGAAATTCTTCCGAGGGATCCATTCCAAAGCATAGATCAGGCAGGTATTGGAAAACTTGTTGAAATAGGTGTTAAACTTGGAAGACAGACAAGAAGTGATCTTAAAATTGGAGTATGTGGAGAGCACGGAGGAGATCCTGAGTCTATTGATTTCTTCTACAGGACAGGGCTTGACTATGTAAGCTGTTCACCTTACAGGGTTCCGATTGCACGACTTGCAGCAGCACAAGCAGTATTGAACAACAAATAATACTGCAGTGATTCAATAGTATGATCAATAATGATTAAATTCACAATTCGTTTCACATGCCTGTTTAAAAGTATTTTATCTGGGTATATTTATACCGAGAGAGGTATGTGAAATGTATTTTAGAAAAAGATTCCGAAGTGATATTGACCTTGCTCAGAAAGTAATATCTGAAGCACTTGATATGGTCGATGGAAATTTAAATAATGATAACCTTTTCGATTTAAGACTAATACTAAACGAATTGATATGTAACAGCATAATTCACGGCAACAGAAAAGATGGAGAAAGGTATGTTGACTTGTATCTTCATATGGACAACAAAATTGTTGAAATTACAGTGTCTGATGAAGGTGAAGGAGTAAAGGTCAACAACCGGTATAATGCCGATGAACTAAAGCCTGGTGGCAGAGGACTTATTCTTGTGAAGAGATTGTCCGATGACTTTCAGATAAATGGAAGCACTGTTAAAATTCGCAAAAAACTGGCTTAGTAAATGAAGGGAGTGGTACTATGATTAATCAATGGGATGGTTCTGTGATTTTTTTAGGAACCGATGATTTGCAGGAGACTCATGAGTTTTATTCAGGTCTTTTGGAGCTTGTACTTTTCAAGGATCAGGGAGACTGCAGGATTTATGAAATTCCAAAGGGTGGAAAAATTGGCTTTTGTTCCGGCATGCAAGTTGTAAAGGGACGGGTCGCACCGGAAATAACCTTGCTTGCTGAGGATGTTGAGTTAGTTCATGCACATATTAAAGCTTCAGGTTATGATAAGCTGCCTTTTCCTGTTGTGGATACCAAATATAATATTTATCACTTTGAAATCAAGGATCCTAACGGATATACAGTAGTAATACAAAAATTCTTGGATTAAACCGGCATTTGCCGGTTTTTTTATTGCTGTAGTAGTGTTATAATCATTACAGTAAGAAAGCAGCTGCGCTGCGTTAAATGCATAAGCATTTATTAAGATGCGAAAGAAAGTTACTTTAACAGCAAAATACCAACGCTTCAAGGGATTTTGTATATTTAACTTTC
>NZ_CEZJXU010000013.1:11266-14426 GCF_983023055.1 Dethiosulfatibacter sp.
ATGTACAGTATTAACCTGTCTGTTAGAGCGTTGGCTGAATATGCATTTAGAAGCGGTCATTTGGACAATACATATATGAGCAATTCAAGAGCAATGGATGGTATTGAAATTCATAAGAGACTTCAGGAAATGGAAGACTCCGGCTATAAGAAGGAGTATCACCTTAAGAAGGAAGTTGAATACAAGGATATGGTATTTATTTTGGAAGGCAGAGCTGATGGCATCTACCAGGAAGAAGGTCTTTTTTTTGTTGATGAAATAAAGTCTACGTTTCTTAACGAGAAAGAGATTAGGGAAGACAATATCACCCATTGGTGCCAGGCATATATATACGCATATATATATGCTTCTATGAACAGTCTTGATTTCATGGGAATAAGGCTCAGGTATTGCAATGTTGAAACTTTCAAGACAGTGGAATTTGTAAAGACAATGGATTTTGTCGAACTTGAGAAGAATCTTTTCGATGCTCTTGAAAAATATCATTATTGGGCAAGGGCGGGTTTAGATTGGAAAGTATTAAGGCAGTCTTCCATTAAGGATATTGAATTCCCCCATAAAGGCTACAGGAAGGGTCAGCGGGAAATGTCCGTCTCTGTTTATCAAAGCATTAAGGATAGGAAAAACATATTCATTCAGGCCCCTACGGGAATAGGCAAGACCATTTCAACTCTTTATCCAGCAATAAAGTATATGGGTTACAAGAATCTTGACAAGATATATTATATGACAGCAAAGTCAACTACTAAGGAAATAGCATTCAATACAGTCAAGGACCTTGTTGAAAGAGGTCTAAAGCTGAAGACAGTGATTATAACGGCCAAGGGAAAAATATGCTTTATGGATGAATGTAATTGCGACAAGGACTACTGTCCCTATGCATATGGATATTTTAACAAGATAAACGAAGCTTTGAAATATTCTTTTGAAGAGTATGATATGTTTTCAAGAGAGGTTATTGAAGAAATAAGTGAAAAGTTTCAGGTTTGTCCATTTGAATTCACTTTGGATTTAAGTCTGGTGAGCGACCTTACAATTTGTGACTATAATTATTTCTATGATCCTAGGGCAGCGTTGAAAAGGGGCTTTGGAGAAGAAAACAAAAGCACCGTAGTGCTAATAGACGAGGCACATAATCTTTCGGATAGGGCAAGGTCAATGTATTCAGCAGAGTTATATAAAAATGATTTTCTTGAAGTAAGCAGACCATTGAAGAACAGGTTCAAAAAAGATTACAATGCCATGAGGAAGGTAAACAAAGTCATGTTGGAGATCATGAATACCCTTGATGGTGATAGTTTCAGCGTTATTGAAGAGCCAGACAGGCTACTTGGTTCCTTGAGAAACATGAACAGAACTCTTGATGAATGGCTTAAAAGAAACAAGAAGAATGAAAACTACAGCAAGGTACTGGAATTGTTTTTTCAATCTTCATCATTTTTGAAAATGTCTGAATTGTATTGCGGTGATTTTGACTATTATGCAGGTAAGGAAGACGGATTTAAGATCAAGCTTTTCTGCAAGAATCCATCAAATGTTTTAAGAGAAATTAATGAAAAGGTAAGGTCGGTAGTTTTTTTTTCAGCTACGCTTCTTCCGCTAAGGTATTATTCCAACATACTTGGCGGGGCTGAGGAGGATAATGCAATAAGATTTGAATCTCCATTTGATCACAATAACATGGATTTGATATTGAATAGTGGAATATCAATGAAATACAATGACAGGAAGAAAAATACTGAAAGGGTATGCCTGCTTATAAATAAATATATCAATGTGAAAAAGGGAAATTATATAATATTTTTCCCTTCATATACCTATATGAATGAAATCAATGACATATATTCACAGTATTATGATATGGATAATATTACGGTTCAAAAACCAAATATGTCGGAACCGGAATACGGCGAGCTAATATCAGGCTTTTACAATGATGATGAAAGAGTTGTTTTTTCAGTTATTGGAGGGGTCCTGTCAGAGGGCATAGACCTGATTGAAGACTTCCTGATTGGAGTTATGATTCTTGGTGTAGGTCTACCTAGAATAAATTTTGAAAGCGACCTTGTAATGGAATACTTCAGAGAAAGATACAATACAGGCTTTGAATTTTCATATATGTATCCTGGTTTTAACAAGGTGCTCCAGGCATCAGGAAGGGTCATAAGAACAGAAAAAGATGTGGGAACAGTACTACTTGTAGATGACAGGTATTCTGAAAAAAGGTATAGGAATCTTTTTCCAGATTCATGGAGCAACTATAAAAAGGTAAATAATTTAAGTGAACTCGAGAATGAATTGATTGAGTTTTGGCGGGAGAAGAAAGATGAGAGATAGTATAATGGAAAAGGGATATTTAAACAGCAAATTAGTACCCCTGGAGGAAATATTCACAGTTCTTGATGGAGAAAAAAAACAGATTTACGAAGTTGTTAGAATAATTGAGGGTAAACCTCTTTTTTTGGAAGAACATGTTGACAGGATGAACAAAAGCATCAAGCTTATAAATCTTGAGAGAATCTTTAAATATAGTGAAATTGAAGATATTATATATATGCTGATTGATGAATATAATATAACTGAAAATAATGTTAAAATTGCATATTTTGAAAACTCTGAAGAACATGTTGTGGCCTATTTTACAAAATCAAAATATCCTTCAGAGGAAAAACACAAGGACGGATACAAGACTGTATTGATCTATGAAGAAAGAGAAATACCAAATGCTAAAATCGTCAATAACGAGTTGAGAAGTTTAATAAATAATATTCTTGAAAGCGAAGGAGCGGATGAATGCATTTATGTTTCTGAAAACGGGGAAATACTTGAAGGAAGCAGAACCAATGTATTCTTTATAAAGGGGAATACTGTACTGACTGCTCCAGACGAAGGTGTTCTTCTAGGAACTACAAGGAAGAAGATTTTGGACATATGCATAAAGGAAAGGATTGCACTGCAAAAAAGGACTCTTATGATTGAAGAGTTAACTTTCTTTGATGCTGCATTCATGACAGGCACGTCAATAGATGTAATGCCAATAAACAAAATTGGAGAAATCGAGCTTAAGTCCAGCAAGAACAGGATAGTTGAAATAATCAGAGAAGAATACACCAGAGCCATGAGGCACAATATAAGGATAAACTTGTAACAATGGGGGCTT
>NZ_CEZJXU010000014.1:0-12846 GCF_983023055.1 Dethiosulfatibacter sp.
CCTTTTACGATGGCGGGTTAATCAAAAATTCTACTTACTCAGTAGACACTAATTAATCTCGGTATTTAGTTGCTAGTTATCAAATTTTTTTGATAACATTTGTCCATAACATGATTTCATCATATATCTACATTATATGCATATATTTTATGCATTGCAATTAAATTTATAGCAGTATCTGCATATATTTTTTGCATCATACTGTAGACCCCTTGAAACAACCGTTTTCAAACTTGGCACAATAATTGCTTAGTATATATACATAAGGAGTGATTACATGAAAACTACAATAATTAACTTTGATTTTCTTGCAAGCAAGATTAAATCAGATAAAAAACTGATTGATTCACACTATCCGGAATCAATAACAACTTTGACAATATACTTACTGGCAAAAGAATATTCAAATAATGAGGACCTGACTTCAGCGCTTGAAAAAAAAGCAGAAGGTAGCCTGCCGTCAATACCAGTAGTACTTGCAACTGAAACAGAACAGATAGACTTTATAATAGAAGCTCTAGGAGAACTGGCAGAAAAGGCTGACAATATAAAGAAAGCTCTTCACAAGGTACTTCCTGTAGCCTATGGAATCTACGGCAATGTAAAATCCATGATCCTCGCAAAGTCAGTGGACTTAAGCCTTGCTCTGAACCTTGAAGCAATAAGAGGAGAAAAAGGAGCTTTCGACCTGAGACTCCACCATATATCAAGACCATTCCAGCAACAGGAAAATTCTGCAGAAAACACTTTAAGAATCCTTGAAGATACTGAATTTGCAGATGACAAGGGAAGATTCGCCTTTGGATATGACACTCATCCAAGATGTCAGGATGCAATATCATTTAGAGCAGCACCACAAACTCACGGCGGTGCAAGAGATGCATTTGATTTCATGAAAAAAAGCATCGAAGGATATATGGAAAGTGATTTAGACCTTTCCACTCAGATGAGATATTCAACAGACATGGCTATAACAGCACTGGCAGGATTTGGAAATATTTCAGAAAGAAGAACTTTCAGACTCAATGATCATGATTTCTCATATGGACTTCCTACAAATCTCATATACAAGGATCCCGGATACAACCACGGTTTTGTAGTAGTTCAGGCAGTAGGTACAGCAATACTTGGTGAACTTAAGACACAAGCACTTCCTACGAGAGCAACTACAGACACCCGACTAAACAAGTCACTGGCATTTTCATCAGCAAAAAGAGTAGTTGACTCACTTGGACTATTGTCCAAGATAATCATGATTGAAACATTCATGTCATGTCAGGGAATCGATCTCGTAAAAAAAGTTCTTCCAGACCTTAAGCTTGGAAAGGGAACTGAAGCTGCATACAATAAAATCAGGGAAAGTGTAAAACTAGTTGAGTCAAACAGATACATAATACCTGAAATGAATGAACTCGACAGAATGATATTTACTGGCGAACTACTCTCGGCTGTTGAAAATACAGTTGGAAGTCTTAAATAGGAGGAGCTATGAACAAGGAAATTATTTATATAAACGGACATGACCTTGACATTGAAACTATAGTCAAAGCTGTCTCATCTAAAAATGTGGAAGTGAAGCTTGAAGATAAAGCAAGAGCATTCTGCACACAAACAAGAAACCAAGTCGACAAATGGCTTACTGGCGATGCTCCCGTAGTATATGGAATAAACACAGGACTTGGAAACATGAAGGATACTGCACTTCCTCCTGAAGAACATATAAGATGGAACAAGACCATCCCATATCCACATGCTGTAAATATTGGGAATCCATTGGATGAGAACATAACAAGAGCTACCCTTCTAATAAGAGCCAATGTACTTGCAAGAGGTTATTCAGCAGTTAGGCCTGCTCTTATTGACCGATATTTGGCAATCTTCAATTCAGGAGTGTCCCCTGTCATGCATGAGTTAGGCTCCACTGGACTAAGTGATCTTGCTCCACTTGCTGAAATGGCAATGTTTATCGCTGGCTTCAAGGAATCCGAAGCATACTACAATGGAGAAATCATAAATGCCCAGGAAGCCTTCAAAAAAGTCGGCCTTGCTGAAACATTTGAATTCGAATGCAAGGAAGTTCTTGCCACTATGAACGGTTCTACTGTAACTCAGGCAAATTCAGTACTTTGCTATGACAAGTTCGAAAAACTCTTTGACAGTATTTCCAAGGAAATGAAGGAAAAGGATGAAAATCTTTACCAGTCAATGACAAATACAATGGAATTCATGAAGTTCAATCTCAACAAGGAAAACAACGTAACCTGCGATAATCCAACACTCTTCGACGACCAAAATGGCGGATTCGAACCTGTAATGGGCTGCAACTGCTCAAACACCCAGATCGGTTATGTGATGGACCTTGTGCCGGTAATAACTTCAGACATTGCCAAGTTCATCTACAAGAACTGTGATGACGATGCTGTTGAAAAGGCTGCAAGCATAGTAACACTTATTGACCAGCTTGCAATTCCTGCAACAGCTGACAATATAGCAACAAAGGCAGGTCAGGAAGACCACGTGGAATTCAGCTACGGAGCTGCAAGGAAGGCGAGGAAGGCTACTGAATTGCTAGAGAGTATAATAGCCTAACATAAAACAAGCAACCATTGCCATGCAGGCTTTGGTTGCTTGTTCTTTTCATTCAAATTCAAGATTTCAAAAATCGAGCCAAATTTATTTGTTAACATACCTTTTCTCTGGTATCATTATAGCAGACATGAAACACAAACAATGAATCGAGGTGGATATGGATCGTAAACAATATATTTCAGGACTGATTTTTGGAACTTCTGCTTTCTTGTTATGGGGACTTCTACCCGTATACTGGAAACTGGTGGACGATATAAGTCCATACTTGATATTTGCACATAGAGCACTCTGGTCATTTGTATTTATGGTGATCTTATTGTGTATAACCAAGCGGATTTCAGAAATAAAACAGGCTTTATTGAGCCCAAAAACAATGAAAATCACATCCATATCAGCTATAATCATTTCAATGAATTGGCTGATATACATTTGGGCTGTAAACAACGGATATATAATAGAGAGTAGCCTGGGTTATTTCATTAATCCACTTGTTCTGACCGTATTCGGGGTGGCTTTTTATAAGGAGAAGCTGTCAAAATACGAATGGCTAGGAATTGGGTTCGCAGCACTGGGAGTCATCATCAAATCCTTATACTATGGCAGTGTACCAATCATAGCCTTACTGCTGGCAATTACCTTTGCATTGTATGGTTTGCTCAAGAAAAAATCGGAGTTGGATGCCTTGCTTGGTTTGGGAGTGGAAACTCTAATAATAAGTGTGCCATCTCTAATCTATGTATTACTGGCAGAATACCGTGGTATTGGCATAAGCAACAATTTTCCTGATTATTACTGGCCACTGATCATGATGAGTGGAGTCGTTACAGCTCTGCCATTGATTCTGTATGGAATAGGTGCAAAAAGATTGCCACTAACTATAGTGGGCTTTTTACAGTATATTGCCCCCAGTCTAATGTTAATTTTGGGGATATTTGTTTACAATGAGGAATTTACAATATTAGATTTCATACCTTTCGGAATGATATGGATAGGGTTAATGTTCTTCAGCTATTCCCAGTTCAAATTATTACTTAGGATGAAGGCTGTTGATAGTAAATCCGTATAGATTCAAAGAGCACAAAGGAATCCTCCCTTGTGCTTAAAGATCTCTTTTCGAGTATACAACATGAACAATAATAACTTGTTTTTTCTTTGTATCAACTCTATAAATGATAGTAAAATTTTTTAGAAAAATTTGTCTATATCCCTTATTTGCAAACATACCAATTTTACGTTCAGTACCACGATAAGGAAGTAGCTCTAAGGAGATTACTGCAGTTTCCAATTTCTCGACTAACTTTGATGCAGCATCAACATTCTGTAGTTCTAATGCAACATACTCATATATAGAATCAATATCTTCTAAAGCTTTTGGCTTTAACATCACATGATATTTATCCAAAATGCTTCCTCCTAAGAGAACTTAATGCTTCTTTTGCATCTATCAATTCCTTGTTATCATTCTCTGATTCAAGTATTGCTGTATCGATTTTATTAATGTCAATAAGTTGTTCATATGTTTCCATACTCATTACAACCATATCAGCATAGCCATTTTTAGTGATAAAAACAGGTTCTAATTCTGAATGACAAATTTCAGAAATCTCAGTAGTATTTCTAAGTTCAGTAATTGGTTTAATCTTCGGCATACAAGCACCTCCTTTGTATATTATTATAACATAATAATGTGCAATCCACAATTTCATCTACTGCTTCAAGTTTATCTAATAATTCTTTATGGAAAATTCAATCTCTCCCTTGTAATTATAAAGAGTTGCATCCTTTATTCCATTCTTCTTCAGATGCTTCAATAGGTTTTCTCTCTGAAGATCAAAAAGATCATCATAATTTCCATAATGTTTAAGTATTTCCTCTGCCAATCCTTTGATTTCTTGGCCAGATACAGGCATTTTACAATATTCACCTATGGAGGCTGCAAAGTCAGATCCATCCATTACCTGTTCATAGTCAACTAAGACAAATCCTTTTGACTTTTCTTTCTTATATGTAATGGCCGCAGGAATGACACCTCCACTTACCACTTCCAGTATATTGTCATAAAGTTTGTATGTTACGCTGTATGTAGTTGTAAAAACCTTGAGATATTCTTCTTCCTCATAGCTTGCGAATATCTTTGGTGCCACAACGGTAAATCCTCTATTTGGTTGAGATGACCTTTCCACTTCTGTAAAATATACCATTCCTTCTATAATATCCAATCCATCATAGGAATAATCTGGAAGTTCCTTATCCATTCTTATAGACAAGGCTTCATACCATTCCCTTGGTGACAGGGTATCATCATTCACATTGTTTCTAACTCCCAATATCTCCTTTGACAGTTTCATCATTATATGTTCCCGCAGACCTTCCTGATCTCCTGCCCGGAATTCATAGAGCATATAATCAAGTGCTTCATCACCAAGTTTCACAATATTTTGATATTCATCATCATGCGCATCCATATAGTCCTGTGGATTGGATGATTCCATAGGAGAGGACATTATTATTTCCAGATTTTTATCCACCATGGCTTTCACCTGGAATACACCAATTTCCATACCTTCTGCATCATCGGTCCTTTCGTCTTTGGAAACATTGGGAATTACATCTCCCCAAGGCTGTCCCTTCTCCAATATATACCCCTCCAGCTTTTCATATGTTCCATCAGGTATCTCATAGTATCTATACTTTTCCTTGCCGTCTCTGAAATATACCATGGCATATTTTTCATCGGAATAGAAACTGACAAAATACCCGCCGTCTAAATAGAGTCTTAATATAAATGATCTTTCATACGGTGAATCCACCTTTTTTTCTTTCCATTCATTTTGATTGAAAATTTCCAGCAGCTCACCTTCGGGACTTAAAAACAACCTTCCATTGTCTTCTGTCTCTGCAACAAGGCCGTCGCCTGTTCCTATTGATTTAAGAAACACATTGATGTTGAGCATTGAAAGATCAGGTTCATCATCCCTTGGATTTGATATTAGCACTGCTGCCGATATGGTCAGTATCAATACAGCCATGATAATTATCCAGAATCTGGGTCTTTTATAATTAAGTATATTTCTTATACGCGATTTCACATTACTTTCACCAAATGCAAGTGGAATAAACATTCCACTCTGTCTAGAGGAAATACTCAGCAATGTCTCCGAGTAATTCCTACGTATATCAGCTTTTGATACCTTCATAACACTTTCGTCGCAGGACATTTCCATATCCTTTACCATTAGATAAAAGGACAACCATATGATAGGATTGAACCAATGTATGGCAAGTGCTGCAAATCCCACTAGCTTGACCAAATGGTCATATCTTTTTACATGAATCTCTTCGTGCTTAATAATATAGTCACTTTCATATTCCGAAAGGCTTGTTGGAATAAAAATCCTCGGCTTAAAAAGTCCCAATACAAAGGGCGTTTGAATTCTATCTGTCTCATAAATATTGTTATCTACCAAGGTGGCAGTTGAAAGTTTGTATTTCAATTTAAAATAAGTAACCATTCCATATCCTACTAATATTACTATTCCAATTATCCAAACTAGTGACGCTATGTAAACCAGTACTCCCATTGGATTGACACTATCTGTAGGATTAACTGGTGGAATACTATTTTCAATGGAATCATTTGCAAAATTGTCTATTATTTCTATATTCGATTGTATTTCAGGGTTTTGTGAATAAACAATTTCACTGGATATTGTATCCGTATTTACAGGAATCATACTTATAGAGCTTTCAATTGTAAATGGACATAAAAGACGAAAAAGTACAATACTCCATAAAACATATGAAAATATCTTTGGTGCCTTTTTTAGCAAGAGTCTCACAATCATTACTACCACAGCAACAAAGGTTGCCGTTATGCTCATATTTAGAATTGATAGAAACAGGTTACTCATTTGCTTGCCTCCTCTATCATTTTCTGGATTTCTTCAGCTTCTTTTATAGATAGCTTCTTGTCTTTTAGAAATGTCGCTAAAAATGCAGGAAGAGAATTATCAAAAGATTTTTCCATCAGAGCTTCACTTTCATATTTTTGTACCTGCTCTTTATTGATTAGTGAGCTAACTATAGCATTTTCGTTTTTTAATAGTGCTTTCTCTGACATCTTTCTAATCATTGTATAGGTCGTGGACTTCTTCCAACCCAGTCTTTTCAAACATTCCTTGCTTAGTTCTGTAGAATTAACAGGCTCCAGCTCCCAAATAATTTCCATAAATTTATATTCTGCATCAAAAATATTGTAATTTTCCATAAATACCTCCTCAAGGTTTGTCGCGATAAACCATTTACGTAAAGTTTATCACAGTAAACCTCTTGTGTAAATAAAAACTCAAACCTCCTGAGAAATTTGGTTTCACATTACCGACTTGTACGGTATAATTAAAACAAGTATATTTTGGAGGTGTCCAATGGATTACAAACCACCTTTCACAATCAGTGAAAAGACAGTAACCCTAGTTGCTAATATTATGGAATTGGTTACTAAAATCACTTTAAGAGAAGTAGATGGAATCAACCCAAAACTTAGAAGAAATAACAGGATTAAAACTATCCAAGCGTCCCTGGCAATTGAAAATAATACCTTATCATTGGAACAAGTTACAGCAATTATAAATGGCAAGAGAATTCTAGGTCCGGGACAAGATATAAGGGAAGTCCAGAATGCTTATGAAGCTTATGAAAAACTGCTTGAGTTAGAACCATATAGTATCAATTCATTACTTACAGCCCATAACCTCTTGATGAATGATCTTACAAAAGAATCAGGTAAATTCAGGAGCGGTGGTGTAGGAATTTTTGCAGGAGAACAGTTGGTTCATATGGCACCTCCCGCACATTTGGTAAGGCAGCAGATAAAACAATTAATACAATGGAGCAAAATTTCAGAGATTCATCCGCTAGTAAAGAGTTGTGTTTTTCATTATGAATTTGAATTTATCCATCCTTTCACTGACGGCAATGGCAGGATAGGGAGAATGTGGCAGACACTGATACTTTATAAATGGAAAACAATATTTGGATGGCTGCCTGTTGAGTCACTTATAAAGGAAAGGCAGGACGAATACTATAAGGTATTAGGCGAGTGCGACAAAGCAGCAGATTCAAAAATGTTTATTGAGTTTCTTCTTCAAGGTATATATGATTCTTTGAGAAGTCTAGACCAAACCGAACAAGTCGGCGTACAAGTAACCGAACAAGTCAAGAAATTGATGGCTGTCATAGGTGATATGCCCATGAGTAATAATGAGCTGATGACTCTTGTCGGAATCAAGCACCGACCTACTTTTAGAAAAAATTATCTATTACCCGCCATTGAACAAGGACTAATTGAGATGACAATACCTGATAAACCTAATAGCAGCAAACAGAAATATGTAAAAGTTAAAGATTGATGATGATAATTACCTTGGCTTAGAGTGCTTTTATTTGTAGAAGATACGTTATTATTTAAAAACGACTTTTTACTCATTTTTCTTCCTCCTGATCATCATAGACCTATAAATCTACAATCAACTATTATCCCCCAGCGAAACAAATGCAATGAAAAACTATTCATCGCATTTATACTTACAAAATGAACGCACAGATTTCAATTCGCAGGGTTATTAGAATCATTTATCAACCTTCACATATGCAGTACTTCTTCCACCACCAACTTTAATTATATATCCTTCTTTCAATAGTGAAGCCAACGTCCTTTCAATAGTTGTTGTGCTTATATCTGGGCATAATTTACCGATTTCAGACTTACTGATTTTCCCAACTTTAGTATTAAATACATGTCTTATCCGTTCTGGTTTAGAAAATCCTTTGTTTCTTAATGTATCAACTCTTGAAGAAAACTCCCTATATGCAGCCAACACAACTCCAAGATAGTACTTCAAAAACTGTTTATAATCATTTTGGTTTTCATGCCAACCAATTGAACTTAATCTTAATGTTTCGTAGTACCTATCCTTAGATTTTTCTATTAGCCTTTCTATACTAATGTATTTACCTACAATATATTCGTTTTGATATAGTAAAAGTAAAGTTAATAGTCTACTCATTCTTCCATTACCATCATTGAATGGATGAATGCACAGGAAATCTAATATAAATACCGGAATAAGCAATAACGGATCTGCACTTTTTTTGTTTATAACTTCTATAAACTGATTACACATTACTTCCATAGTATTTTTTGTAAGATACGCAGGTACTGGCTGAAATCGAACTTTTCTTTCTCCATATTCATTCTTTTCTTCAATGATGTTATCTGAGTTCTTATAATTACCACCTATTGAACCGGAATTAAACATATACAAATCTCTGTGTAACTGTAGAATCACATTTGCTCTAGGGACGATATAATCATAATTTTCGTGAATTGTATTCAACACTTCTCTATAACCGGCAATTTCTTCTTCATTTCTATTTTTAGGTTCTGTTTTTTTTCCTACTAATTCATCTAACCTTTTATCACTTGTATATATACCTTCAATTCTATTAGATGCGCCGGTACTTTGAATTTTTGCTACTTTAATCATTGCTTCAAGTACATCAGGATAGGATTCCATGAATAATTCTTGTTTACCTCTATACTCATGAATTTCTGTAAGTAAATCTACAACTTCTTTATCATATATGTATTCTTCAATCTCGTTATAATTAAAAGACCTCATTCTGCACCTCCTCCAAGTATTCTGCATCAATTATACACTAAATGACGCAGAATAACAAATATGATGTAGAATAAATTGTTGATTATTCAACCCTAATGAAGACAATCTCCATCAGGTCATTTTTTTATATGAATCCCAGCTGGTCTCCGTCTCCAATCTCAAAGAGACTGCTTTCGATCATCTCCACTGCCTGCTTCTCGTCCTTTGCTATCTTTGCTTCAAGATGCTCCCTTGAACTTCCAGCTTCCCTTATTACCCGGAGGGAATATATGAGTTCAAACTGGTTGGTTATTGCACTGGTGTTTATATGGGTGAAGCATATGAGTTGTGTATTGTAGGTTTTAGCTATCTTGAAAAGAGGCTCAAGAAGGTGACCCGACGATACGGGTCCAAATGGATTGTCCATGACTATAACCTTTCCTTGCTGCTTCTTTCCAATCTGGAATCCTCTGGTATAGCTCATGAGAGAAATGAATAGCACGAATACGCTAACGAAGACCTCTCCTCCCGAAGTCTTGCTCACATCCTCCCAGGATATTCTCGATATGTTGTTTTGCTCGATCTTGGAAATATTGATCCGGATGTTCTTAAGAGGCACATACTGGTCAAATATCTGTTCAAGCTTCAAATGGCTGTCCAGGTATTTGTCCAGGTCTGAAACATCATCACTCTCAATTTTGCTCTTTGTCCTTCTGATCACTTCCTTCAAATGGTTTTCGACATGGGATGTATCAAGATTTTCCTTCTTTGGAAGCTTGATATTCATCATCTTGTGACGCTTTTCGTCAATCTCAATATATGAATGTCTGTCTATGTCATCCAGCTCGTCATATACATCAGACACCCTGGTCAATGCAAATTTGTAGAGGGCAGTTGCCTTGTCTTTCATTGTCTTAAGGTCCGCTTCATACTTCTTCAAGGTCCTGTCAATGGATTCCCTTGTCTGAGAAAGAACTCTCTTAACGAAATCATAACGATAGATATTGTCCCCGTTCAGCAGATTCCTAAACATGTTGCCTAAAAGCTCATTGCTGCTGTAATCTCCACATAGCCTGTCATATAAAATCCTTATCTTATCCACAATATCTCTTCTGTTTGACTTGATTCCATTGGTCTTTTTCACAATATCTCCGCATAGTCTGTCAATATCCGCTTCACTGGTTCCAATGCCGTATTCATTTGACTGAAGGTCCTTTAAGTTATCTCCTGCAACATCCTTAAGCCTCAACATTGAATTGTCAGACTTCATCTTTATGTTCAGATATTCCTTTCCCGATTTCTTGAATTCATCGATTTCAGCTTTCTTTTCCCTTATTCTCTTCTTGAAATCCACATCTATTAGCTTTTCCCTTGGAAAAATCTCTTCTCGTCTGTACCTTTCAAGTATGGCTTCCCTGAATTCATTGCATTTTTTCTGTCTATCATGAATTATACCCTCTTTGGATGATATGCTCTTGTCCTGATCTGCAATCTTCTGTCTCAGTATCTTTACTTCTGCATCAAGTATCACAAGGCGCTCCAAATCATATGATATGTCTATATAGTCCTCTTCAACAAACCCGAGTGATTTCAGTTCAACTTCATTCTTCTTCATATATTCTGAATATGTTCCTATGAGCTTTTTAATGTCTTCTATGTCACCGCTCTTTTTCTCATGCTCTTCATATCTTCCTTCCAGCTGGTCTATGGATTCCATGAACAGTTGGTGCCTTTCCAGGGTCTCACTGTTCCATTTCTCGGATTCCGATATAGCCAGGGCAGTTGTTTTGTTTTCTAGCTTCTCAATTCCGGATTTTTCATCGGCAAGTTTCCTGTTCAGGCCATTGATTCTTTCTTCAAGCTTTTCAAGGGACTTTTTGAGGTCGTCCAATTTGCTTTTATTTTCCTTGAGCTTTTTTCTTACTCTGCTTCGTTCTTCCCTGTTGGTTGTATAACTTTTATATTCCTTCTCAATGTCCAGATAGTGTATGATAATTTTTTCAAGAGTCTTGAGCTTTTGATCTATTTCTTTCATTTCCGAGTCCATTTCCTTCAATGAATCATTGATTTTTTCAATGGCTTCACTGTTGGCTTTCGTTTCACTTTCCAGCCTTTCAATTACCTCCTTAAGTCCCTGGACTGAATGTGTCAGTTTCTCGAAAGAGTCACTATCATATCTGGATATGAAATCTTGATATCTGAACATGACATTTCTTATGGTTTCAAGACTGTTTCTGATTACTTCACTGCTAGTGTCAATATTAATTAGACGATCCTCATATGAGTCTACCTTGCTTTTTACATAGTCAGCTTCCAGCAGCTTTTCATCAAAGGAAGTATGAAGAAGCAATCCGTCCTTTTCTATATTTGTATGATCATTTTCAATGATACCGGATATGAATTGATAGCTTACCATGGGGATTACTCTTTCAATATTGTAGTTTTTCGAAGCCTCCCTGAATCTCAGAAGATCATTCTCCTCAACTATAAGAGAATATGGCAATATTTTCAGATATTCTGCGTGAAGGGACCTGGGAAGTTTTTGACCTTCATAGTCCAGGAGCCACTTATATCCATACTGAAAACCTATGCTTTCCTTGTCGAGGAAATCCACAAACTCTTCAGGAAGGGAATACAGCCGTCCAGCCTTTAGGCTTTCACCTGCCTCCATGACCATTGATTTCTCCAATGTCAAATGACTGAGTTCAGTCTCCTTTTCACTGACAATCAGACTCAACTCCTGGACAAGAAACTCATTGTCATGAAATCTTTCCTCGTCAAATCCGTAAACCCTGACTTCTTCAAATACGCTAGCATACTCCTTATTATAATCATGGAGTCTTGTTTCAGCCTGCTTAAGCTGTTGAGTTAAGGAAGACTTTTCGATTTCCTTTTCATTGTTGTCTTTTTCAAGGGACTTGATTTTTTTCACTGCATTGCCGGATTCCGAATCAAGGGACCTATTTCTGTCAACAAGATCATTCTTCTTTCCATCAAGGTCATCATTGTAGTTTCTTAATAAAGAAGGTTCATAATCATCAGTCAGTGGATTTTTATTCCACTTAAAGTCCCTGTTTCTTTCATTCAATTCCTTGACCTTGTCATCAAACTGCCTTATGAGAAGGTTCTTTTCAGTTTCTTCTGATTTTATACTGTCAATTTCAAGAGCATGCCTTTCAATGTCTTTGGAATTCTCCTTCTTCTGAATGATCAGTCCTTCCTTTTCAATTTTCAGATTACTGCTTATTTTTTCCGATTCCTTTTTCAGCTGATTGTATTTTTCCTGAAGAATCCTTGCAATAAATTCAAACTGCTCTTCATCCTCATCTGCCATTCTCTGCTTAAGCCTTGCCTGCTCTCTGTCAATCTTTGATTTATCTTCCTTGATTAAGCCATGAAGTTCTGCAGCCTTTTGACATTTCATGTCGTAGTCGGCACCATCACATTCCTTTTTAAACTTTTCAAGTTCTTCAATTAGAACTTTGCATTCTTTTTCGATTTCCTTGATTCCATCTATGTCTGAATAGTATTTATAGCATTCTTTCTCGAATCCGATATTCCTTATTTCTTCCTCGTTTAGCAATATACACTCTTCTGC
>NZ_CEZJXU010000014.1:12856-14286 GCF_983023055.1 Dethiosulfatibacter sp.
GTATCAGCCGCTTTCTTCATTTCGCCGGAAAGATTCTTAAGTCCCCAGTATATCCTGCCGATATCTCCATATGCATTTTCAAGGTCTTCATTAATCCGGTCCAGATTTTCCACACTGTTCTCATACTCAATGCTGTCATTTAGAAATCCCATATAGGTTTTCTCGTCATTGATTATCTTGTCATTCTTAACAAGCTCACTTGCATAATTTTTTACAAGAGTCTGTAACTCCACATTATCCATATTGTTCTTTTCAAGCTTGTTTTCTATTACGGGAAGTATCTTCTTCCTGAGAAGGGCATGACTTGACTTTGCATCCTCGAAGAAGGACTTGAGGCCTGCCTCTTCCTTATTTATCTTTAGTATATTGTCAGTCCATTCCTGCTGCACTATGCCGTATTCCGCCAACTTCTTCCTGTATTGTCTCTTGGCTTCCGAAGAATCCGACCACTTGAAGAGAGAAACAAACTCACCATGCTTGTTCTGATGTTTGCTTAAGTCCTGAATCAAGTCATCATATCTTCTCATTGTCTTTCTTCCGCTGTCATCTCTATTAATGACAGGAATGTTGTCAATGTTCCAAGTCTCGTGATAATGGTATTGAATTGTAAAGGCATGTATGTCAAGAGTCTCCCTGTCCTCTTCACCGCCTCTTTTCTTTCTTATCCTGTTCTTCACCACCAGTCCTGTAAGGAGGGTTCCCCCTTCGGAATCCAGCTTCCATTCCGACATGAGAACAGTTGGTCTGTGATTGTTCTTGAAATAGTCGGAGAATTTTCTTGTCTTCAAATCAGTCTTGGGAATGACAGGCTGAAGCATCATCTGAGTCAAAACGGTTTTTCCCCCACCGTTTGCCAGAAGCATCATTGCATTATCTCCTTCGTTGAAATCGAAGGTTTCGTCATATATGTGTCGTGTATCATTGTATATAAGGTTGACAACCCTGAATTTACTTAGTTTCGGCATTTTAATCCTCCGTGAATATGCTTTTCTCGCTAAAAAGCCTCTCTATTGTTTCCTTTCTCTTCTGGTCCAGGAAATAATGACCCATGAGATCAGTAAGCTTCCTTGTGGGCCTGATATTGTCGCTGCTGTATTTAACGAATAGCCCCTGTTTCTCAAGAAAACCTACTACACTTCTCACATATCCATATTTGGAATTTCTGGCTCTCCTGTCCTCGTCATCCTCTTTAAGGGATATCCAGTGTTCCTTAATGGAAACAATATTGTATCCAGTAACTTCCTCTTCTATTTCAACTTCCGTCTTTGATGCCGCCTTTTCCAATCTTTCCGTTGCATAATCAACGACTTCCTTCTCACTTGCAAAGTCCCTTGTCTTAAGCCTTTCCCCTACTCCGCTGTAAAAGAGCTGCATCAGAAGGGTGACAAGATACATGGACAGATATGCAGTTACATTTGTATTTTTACTGC
>NZ_CEZJXU010000015.1:0-5909 GCF_983023055.1 Dethiosulfatibacter sp.
CCCATTCCACCATTAAGTGAAACAGCATCGTATCCCAATAGTCTCAATCCTGCAGTAGTTTGACCTGCAGTTTGTCCTGTATAGCAATAAACAACAATTTTCTTGTCCATTGGAAGGTCTGCAAAGTTTTCCTGCATTCCAGCTCCAAATGCCATTTGCTCAGCACCTGCAATGTGTCCTTCTGCATAATCAGCTTCACTTCTGATAGAAAGAATATAAATACTATCATCCATGTTGTCCATCATTTCTCTCAAGCTAGCTTCAGAGATCTTGTAATTACCAAAAGTAGTACCTTTTACATCAGCAAGTCCTGCATAGTATGCAGTCAAAGCGTCCTGGATTTCAGGTGTCACTTCGTACTCGTCAGCGCCAAATTCATTAGCATCCATTTCAAGGAATGCTTCATAACCATCAACTTTAGATATACCAAAGTTGAATCCCAGGTTTACAGATATAGCATTAATTCCTGCAGCATTCAGTGTCATTACAGCCTGTCCTGCAGTTTGTCCTGAATAGCAGTATACATAAACTGTTTTGTCTTGAGGTATAAATTTCAAGTTTTCAGCTATTGCAGGTCCCCAAGGTGCATTTACAGCGCCCTTTACGTGTCCTGCAGCGTAAGCATCAGCTTGTCTGATATCAAGAATGAACATATCTTCGCCTTCTGCAACCTTGTCAAGGAAAGCATCTTGCTTGATCTTGTAGATACCATCTGGCATTTCAGCAAAGTAAGCGTTAACCGCATCCGCTAATACGTCTTCCGACGGTGCCTCTGGTTCTACTGGAGTTTCTGTTTCTACTGGTGTCTCTGGTTCCGTTGGTGCTTCAGTTTCTGGTGAACAAGCCACCATGCTGAATACCATAGCTAATACTGTTAATAGTACCAAAAATCTTTTTAATGTTTTATTCATGTTCTCCTCCTTATTTAAATAATAGTTTAACTATTATCCTGACTATTTGAGTTTACAGGTGTAGAATTATCTGCTGGTGTATCTGAAGGTGCATCCTTATCGGCACTCCACTCCACCCACGCTCCGTCATAGAGCTTGATATTTCTGTAACCTGCATTCCATAAGGCAACAAAAGTTTCTGCTCCCCTTATAGAAGTCTTGCAGTACAATACTGCTGTCGTTTCTGGTTCAAGTCCTTTTTCAATGTACGTGATTTGAATATCTCTTGAAGACTTTATAGTCTTGTCATTGTGATTATTTTTAAGGTATTCAATGTGTACGGACCCTGGTATAGTTCCTGCATTAAATTCTTCAAAAGATCTTGTATCGATTAGCATCATGTTTGCATCAGGTTCATTTACCTGTGCTTCGATATCTGCTTTGGTTGCAATATAATCTTCATTTAAATCAGTAGCTGTAAATTCAGCTTTTGTAATTACAGAAGCCATATCCGAACAAGATGCACCGGCTGCTTCTAATGCTGTAAGTCCACCACTCACTACTTTAACATTGTCATGTCCGTAGACCTTCAATGTCCACCATAATCTTGATGCATCCATGTTATTCTTATTGTCATAAGCAATAACCATTGTGTCGTTTGATATTCCTCTGCTTCCCATTACATTTTCTATAGTTTCCTTTGGAGCTACCATGTTACTGAATGGTTCATTCACATTAATGTCACTTCTTTGAATGTTAACCGAATTCTCAACATGATTTTTGTTATAATCACTTTCGTCCTGCATATCTACAAGTATTACGTTCCCGTCAGCCATCATAGCCAAAGCATCCTCTGCTAAAACAACAGCAGTATCAGTTTCTGCAAAATCATAGGATGCACATCCAGTTAATCCCATTGCAGATACAAGAACCATACATAATACTAGTAATAACGATAATTTACGCATATGCCGTCCTCCATCCATAATTTTATTGATTCGAGTTTTTCATTTGTTTCAAGATTGTTTCAAGATTGTTTCAAGATTGTTTAATAATACTCACTTGAAGATTGTTAAATAATATACAATAATTATAAATCATAACGTTTACTTGTGGATATCACATTTTTTAATATAGCATTTGAATAGATAATATAGTTTTATATTACTACATTTTTTAGTATAATAGTATTAAATATAACATTTTGGAGTTAAAAACATGAACCCATTAAAAAACAAGGCTAAATATTTCCTAGAAAACCCCATATTACTGTATATATTTGTTTATCTATTAATTAACATACTTTTCCTTGACAACTTCCCTTTTGTCCATTCCGACGAAAGTTGGTTAAGCGGATTGTCACGAAATTATCTTGAATCAGGATCACCGGCTGTTACGGAAACTTTTTTCAATACCTATCCAAGATTCCCACATGGAATAAAAATAATATTTCATTATATTCAATCGGCTTTTATTTTTCTACTGGGGTACTCCCCTTTCACAATACGCCTCGTATCATTGCTTTCATCATGTGGAGCCCTTTACATCTTTTACCTGATCAACTATAGAAAAACAAAGGATTTAAGCTTTGCCTTAATTTCAACTGTAGTGCTGTCTTTGGATATCCAATATATCTATGCTTCTCATTTTGCAAGACAGGAAATCATAATACTTTTTCTTATGCTTTTTTGCTATTACATTTATTACACCAGTATTTCTTCCACACTAAAATCTCTAATTCTTGCTATATTAACAGGTATTGCCATAGGATTTCATCCCAACGCACTCTTTATTGCCGCTATGACCGGATTACTTTATCTCTACGACATATTAGTTGTCAAAAGAGAAAAAGCACCTTCACTGGCAATATATGTACTAGTTACAGGAATCATTGCATCTATCTTTGTAATCCTGAGTTTCTCCTTTGATTCAGATTTCATATATCACTATAAAAATTTCGGTGACCAATTTGGAGTACTGGAGACTTCATCCACAAAGCTTGCTACACTTAAATATTTCTATCTCAAACTTTATTATTCAGTAAGCGGCACCTACTATACACCCTATATCAAATTTCAGTTCTGGATCTTTATTTTTTCAATTGCCGGCGCATTATACTGCATAGTCAGAAATAAAAATGAATACTATCTTTCAGGGCTTCTCCTTTGTATAGTTGGAATAAATATAACCTTCGTGGTTATAGGCAGATATAATCAAACAAGCATGGTGTTCCTGGTACCTTTTATGTGGCTCATATATCTCAATCTGGTGAACAGGACCAATGTCAAAAGACTCATGACCATGGCCACCTGCTCTCTACTATTTTATTTTTCTATTTTCAATATCTATCCATATATTAACAACGACTACAAGGATTATATTGACAATATCTCTGAAATAGTATCCCCTGAAGACAAGGTTCTTTGCAATCTAAATGCAGAATTCTATTTTGACAACGGCAGCCTTTTAGATTATAGAAACCTGCACTATTTGAAGTACAATGATATAACCTTTGAAAAATACATATATTCAAACAACATAGAATACATAATCTATCCGGAAGAAATGGACTTCATATTTGATCATCGTCCAGTATGGAACGGCGTCTATGGCAATCTATACTATTATTACAATGACATGAACAGTTTCCTCGAAGATAAATGCACACTTGAAATAGAATTTACAAGCCCTTATGCAATGAGAATTGTGCGGTACATGGATTCCGAGGAATGGTCAGTTAAAATCTACAAGGTATTACACTAATCAAAACTGAAACTCAGTAACATGGATTTTTCTAAAACACATGCTTTCTGTTATCTCTGAATATGAATTAAAAATCCCTGCAGTAAGTTAATACTCGCAGGGATTTCATTTACTTTAATTATTTTACTGATGCCAGTATTGAATCTGCAGTGATGTCAGTAACATATTCAGCTACTTTTCCATCCTTAACGATTGCAACGTATGGGTATTCAGTTTTTCCAAGCCTCTTAGCAAGTCCATCAGACTTGTAAACATCAATCTTGCAGAAATTGAAATCAGCATTATGCTTTTCATTCAATTCCTCTATCAATGGAAGAAGCTCTCTTTGCTCAGACTCGATAGCATTGTATACATAAATAGCTCCGTTCTTATCTTTCTTCATGATTGTCTCTTCAAACACTTCAGTTTCAGCAATATATTTTTCAGCTGCAAATCCTGCAATAGCTCCGTCACCAACAGCTGTAGCAACCTGCTTAAGCCATTTTTCTCTAACGTCTCCACATGAGAATACACCTTTTAAATTCGTTTCCATTCTGTCATTTGTAAGAATGTATCCTTGTGGTGTAAGATCTATCTGATCCTTGAACATTTCAGTATTTGGAATGTATCCTATAAATTCGAAACAGTTGTCACATTTCACAGGTACAAGCTTGTTAGCCTTAAGGTCCTTAAGAACTACTGTGTCAAGATGTTCTTCACCTTCAAATGATTCAGCAACAGAATTCCATACAAATTCCATCTTTGGATTTGCAAGTGCTGCTTCCTTAGCTATTTCATTGCAGTCCATAATTCCTTCATCATGCATTACAGATACTATAACCTTCTTTGCAAACTTAGTAAGGAACATGCCTTCTTCTATAGCTGCATCTCCACTTCCTATAACAACTACAGTCTTGTCAGTATTTGATGCAGCATCACATGTTGCACAGAATGATATACCCTTGTCAAACAGGTAATTCTCCTCATTCTTAGCCTTTGTAATACGAGGTCTTCCACCAGTTGCAAGAATTACGGTCTTAGCAATATATTTGTTTCTGAAAGTTTCAACTACCTTCTCTTCACCTTCAAGTTCAACTTTTTGAACTTCAGTCAATTTAAATTTAACACCCATTTTCTTTGCCTGAGCCTTCATTTCATTAGTTATATCTTCGCCTTTAGGACTGTTTGGAAATCCTGGATAGTTCTCAATTTCATTTGTATATGTTGCAAGTCCACCAACCAAAGCCTTCTCTAGAATTAATGTCTTCAGTCTTGCTCTAGCACTGTAGATTGAAGCTGTAAGTCCTGCAGCACCCGCTCCTATAACAACCACGTCATAATATTCAACTTTCTTTTCTCTTGCCATATCTATATAACCTCCATTATTTTTTAAAAAATTATTGGTACTAATTATGCTTGCATTAAGCAAGCATAATCATCATTATTCTTTATTAGTAAACAATATCCGCTTTGTCTTTGCTTTAGAAAGTTATTATTTTATAAAATTACTTGATGCGTTGTAATCTTATGTTAAGGTAAACTTTCCTTCGCAGCAATACCCGCTATAGCGGGTAACGCGACATAGTCGCTTTGCTTACATAAAGTATTTTACAAGTAGCTTGCTTCCTGCAACTGCTCCGAAGAACATGAAGAAAGCAAATACCCATCCTGAGAAGGAAAGTGAAGATATTCCGCTAAACAATGCACCAATATTACATCCTCCTGCGATTCTAGCTCCGTATCCCATCAAAAGTCCACCTAAAACGGCAGCCACTATCTGTTTCTTTGATTTAATCTTTTTAATCTTAAACTGTGAAGCCATCAAAGATGCAAAAAGTGCTCCAAATATTATACCTATATTTCTCATAGTTCCTGCATGGTTCATGAACCCTGCTTCAAGAGTTCTTTGCGCTCCTTCACTGCTGAAATAATACCATTTATCAACACTTCCACCTACTGCTTCAAACAACCAGGCTCCCCAGTTTGCCAAAACTCCTGAAACTCCCCATGGATTTCCTGTAATTCCAAATGTAATTATTTGAAAAATCGAAAGCAGGATCGCTCCTGTTACATATGTATAAGGTGTTTTGAACCATTTTTTAAAGAACACATTGTCTCTAAGTTTTTTCAAGAATTCCAAAACTACACCTCCATTTAAATTTGTGGATCAATAACTGTCTATTAATTATTTAGCCTTTTCGATGATTATTTCCCACTCACCGTCATCTACTTCTTCGATATCAACAAAGTGTCCTTCTTTTCTTGCCCACTCAGGTA
>NZ_CEZJXU010000015.1:6009-14252 GCF_983023055.1 Dethiosulfatibacter sp.
TCATCTACTTCTTCGATATCAACAAAGTGTCCTTCTTTTCTTGCCCACTCAGGTACGTTTTTCATCGCACAACTGTGGTCACATTGTACTACTAACACATCTTCTATATCCATTTCTTTAAGTGCATTTTCAGCCTTTACTAGAGGCACGGGACACGCTTCTCCTAGACAATCTAATATTACTTCTTTAGCCATTTTAATTTCCTCCAATTAATATTTTTCGATTTTAGTATTTAAGTCTATATTATTTATACTTGTTTTCAGTTTTATGCAATTTTCAACGATTATTTAGCTTTTTCGATGATTATTTCCCACTCGCCGTCATCTACTTCTTCGATATCAACAAAATGTCCTTCTTTTCTTGCCCACTCAGGTAAGTTTTTCATCGCACAACTGTGGTCACACTGTACTACCAATACATCTTCTACCGCAAGTTCTTTAAGTGCATTTTCTGCCTTTACCAAAGGTACTGGACACGCTTCTCCTAGACAATCTAACATTACTTCTTTAGCCATTTTAATTTCCTCCATTTTTCATTTAATTTTACTATATTAGTATTTTTTTCAAACTATTTAACTCTTTACTAAACTATACTTTTACAACAACCTTCAATTATCAAGCTGCGTTTTTTCTGTTTTCCCACTTCTCAGCTGCAATATACAATACAACTATAATAAGAAGGTTTACTGCTATACCGCCAAACCAACCGAAGTAATCCGGCAGGAACACTTTTTTTCCTGAAATCATGAAAGTTCTCTTCCAGAAACCGAAATCATGTGCTCCCCAAAGTGATCCTATTACGAAGAATAACAATGACAATACCTGCATGTGGAATCCTTCTCCAACTCTCATAAGAGTACCCGATGCACATCCACCAGCTATAACCATTCCTATTCCAAATATGAATGCTCCTACTCCTGTAGCTACACTAATTGGCACTACATAGCTCATTCCAGGTATTGGAAGACCCATTCTGAAATATCCATACTTGATTGCCGTAAATCCTATTGATGTTATTGCAAAAGCAATAAGTACAGCCCTTGTTACTGATGTTGAACCTGTAAGGTATGGGTCCCTCATTGATGCTGTAAAACAGAAACTTGCTCTTCGCAGTATGAATCCGAAACAGATTCCTACTACCCAGTACATCGCCAATTCTCCAGACTTAGCAAAGTTAAGATATAGAGCAAAAGCTATGATTCCTGCAAAAACTGCCATACCTATTGGCATTTGATCTTTCTTTTTCTTTCTAGAGCCTGCCCTGCTTGAGGTCGAGCTTCTTCTAGGTTTTCTTTCCCCGCCTTCTGCAGGTGCATCTGTAGATGATGCTGCTCTTGAAGGTCTTCTTGGTTTTCTTTCTTCACCTTCACCATTTGGTTCCGATGATTGTCCTTCTCTTGAAGGTCTTCGAGGTTTTCTTTTTTCACCATTGTTTTCTGCAGGTGTTTCTGCAGCAGGTGAAGTTTTTGTTTCCTCTTGAGCCATTTGAGAAGGTCTTCTAGGTTTTCTTCTTTCAGGTGTAGCGTTTTCCTGATTATTTTTCTCGTCTGACATTTTCTCACCCCTTTACGGAATTTTTTTGAATTTAAATCTGATATATTATTAACAATCTTGTCTATATATTAACATAGTTTGTAATTTTCTATTTATTTGATATAATTATATAGTATCAGAATTTATTATAGCCAAAAGGAGCACTAATAATGCATATCGAATATTTTAATTACTTTTATCAGGTAGCAAAAGTTAAAAGTATTTCAAAGGTTGCAAAGCAAATACACATATCACAATCAGCCTTGAGCCAGCAAATTCAAAAGCTTGAGGACAGCATGGGTTACAAGCTCCTGGAAAGGAGCAACAAAGGCGTAACCGTAACTGAAATGGGCGAGATAGTTCTCAAGTATTCTGAGAACATAATAAACATTTATGATAAAATGCTTTCAGAGCTTGAGCATGGAAATGAAGATACCCATACTGTTCATATGGAGGCTTGTCCTTCCATATCAAATTATGCACTTCCCTGTTCACTATATATCATAAAAGAGAAATTCCCTTCCCACAAATATGAGGTTATTACTAACATATCTACCAAGATTAAAGATAATATTACAAACGACATAGCCGACTTGGGCTTTGTCTACAAAAAAAATGATGCCCCCAACCTTAACTATCACAGGGTTGGAACCAATAAATTTGTACTGGCATCCTCTTATTATTATAATATTCCAAAAGAAATCACAGTGGATGAAATGATAGAATATCCTATGATTTCAATGATTGTTCAAGATGAAGTAAAAGATGAAATAGGCGCTTTGCTTAACAAGAGCAACTATTCCTATGACGACATGAACATACTCTTCCAACTTGATTCAATAGAATCAGTGAAGTCATCACTACACAGAAAACATGGCGTGGCTTTCCTTCCCTATATATCAATAAAAGAAGAGCTTTACAACAAGCATTTCAAGATTATAAACATCAAGGACTTCGAAATCAACATCAATGTATTTATGGTTTCTAAAAAAGAAAGTCATCCTTCAAAGTCTGTTGAGGAATTTTCAAGAACCTTCAAGGAAATAGGCGAAAAAAGCTTCTGCTAGACCTTATATATCCTAATTTCCCAGACACCATTCATTACTTCTTCAATTTCCAATTTGTTGTTTTTGAATTTGTCCTTTATTGATTCAACTACACAACTGTGGTCAGTTACAACTTCCAAGGCTTCTCCTTCTTCAAGCTTTGGGAGTTCTTTTATTATTTTAATTATGGGAACAGGGCAAATATCACCAAAACAATCTAATTTTTTCATAGTATACACCTCTTTATTATTATAATAGTTAATCCAATATAAGTAAACAATATTGTTAAAACCTTGACAACTATGTAACAATGTTTAGTGGAGTTGATTTTATGGATATATCTTTCAACAAAATTGATATTAACGAAAATGATAAAACCCATATATTAAAGAGCCTGGTGACAGACATAACCGACGGTGAAGGATCCTATGTGGTCGACAACCTACTAACAATACTTAAGGAGATTTAAATGGAGCTACTATCATTTGTAATCCCTGTCTACAACAGCGAAAAATCATTGGACGAATTATGCAAAAATATTGGAACACTGTCAAATTCATATGGTTTTGATTATGAAATCATTCTAATAGACGACTGTTCTACAGATAATTCAAAAGAAACAATGGAAAAACTCAGTAGAGCAAATCAGAAAATAATATCGGTTTTTCTTGAAAAAAATTCAGGGCAACAAAATGCAATATTTTGCGGACTGGGATTGGCGAAAGGCAGCCTTATAGTGAATATGGACGACGATTTACAGCACCCAATAAATATCGTACCTAAGCTCATTACTGAACTCAAAAATGGCCATGACATAGTTTATGGGATAACTGATGTAAGATATGATGAAAACTACAGGAATCTTGGTTCTAAGCTGACTGACAGGATTTTTACATATATACTCAAAAAACCGAAAAACAAAAGAATCAGCTCCTTCAGAGTAATCAAAAGGAATATTGTTGATCTTATCCTTCTTGATAATTACAGATATGTATACATATCTGCAGCAGTAGTTAGACATAACAGTAAAATCGGAAATGTCTTTTACAAAAAAGAATCAAGAAAACACGGAGAGTCAAATTACAATTTTAAAAAACAATTGATTATATTCTTAAGGATACTTCTTTACTACAGCAATTTTACATTTCTGGAATTCTTCAGAAAAAGAGGCGGGCAATATATAATAAAAAATACAATTAACAGGTGAAAATATGAAATTTATAGTTTTAGGAGGCAGCAACTGCCAGGTAGCTTTAATAAAAGGACTTAAAAATCGAGGACATGAGGTTGTACTTTGCGACTACTTCACCGACCCTCCAGGTAAAAAGTATGCAGATATAAAAGAAGAAATTTCAACCTTTGATGTCGACGGAATAGTTGAAGCGATAAAAAAACATAATATAGATGGGATTCTGACTGCAGGTACAGACCAACCTGTATTTACAGGAGCTCTTGCTTCTGAAAAGTCAAATCTTAACTTTTATATAGCTTCCAACAAAGCCAAAGAGTTAACAAACAAGAAATTCATGAAAAACATATTTACAAATCACAATATACCAACCGTAGACTATAGATATATCAAAAGAAACTACTCTGAAAAGGATATTGAAGGTCTCGAATTTCCAGTCGTAATCAAACCCTTTGACAGCCAGGGACAAAGAGGTGTTTTGAAGATTGATTCAATGAAAGAACTTGAAGAGCTCATTGATGAAACATTTTCCTTTACTGAAGAAGATGAAATATTAATAGAAAAATTTTATGAAAACGATGAAATCACAGTATCAGGATGGGTTATTGAGAATAAAACTCACATATTGTCAGTGACAGACAGGGTAACTTACGACATACATCCCCATATAGGCATTTGCACCTCCCACAACTTCCCTTCGAAGCACTATGATGAATATGGAGGTGAAATCATAAGACTGACAAAAGATCTTGTAAAAGCATTCAAAATCACTTCTGGTCCAATTTATTTCCAGATGCTGATAGGTAAAAATGGGGTTCTGGTAAATGAAACCGCTGCACGAATAGGCGGTGCCTTTGAAGATGTCTATATCAAATACCTTACAGGTGTTGACATGCACACCCTCCTCATAAATGATACTTTGAAGGTAAAAAACCTACTGGAAAAAGAAAATTATGTAAATGAAATATCAGAAAAACTAAACGTTGTCTTGTTTTTCGCCACTCCAGGAAAGATAATAGTTTTGGATGGTATAACAAAACTCATTAAAGAGAATAGGATTATAGACGGAGCATATAATTTTAAAGTCGGTGATGAAATAGGTAAAATAAAAAATGCAACTTTAAGAGCAGGTCACTTCGTAGTTGCTGGTAAGGATAACGCAGAACTCGAAAAAAACATCCAGTATGCATTTGACAATATGCGAATACTGGATGAAAACGGGAAAAATCTTTTAATAAAGTCAATTTAAGGATATCCTTAAATTGACTTTTTAATTTAAACTATTTTATCATTTTTCATATGGACTGTATTGTTGTAATCCACAAGGTTAAATTCTCCCGAATTATAATCAAATTCCGTAAGACTACAATTATCTACAACATTTGCAAACCATGTCTTCGAATCACCCTCTTTGGAAATATAGGATGTGATGCATTTAATTGTACCTCCGTGGCCTACAATTAAAACGTTTGTATTCTTGTATTCTTCAAGTATGAACTCAAATCCACTTATTACCCTTTCGTTAAATTCCTTTAAGGATTCACCACCTGGATATTTGAAGTTGTAAGGATCCATCTTTATTATATCCTTTAACTCCGGATGTACTTCCCATACCTCCTGAAAGCCGTATCCTTGGAATTCTCCGCAATTTATTTCCTTTAAGCAATCTCGTGTTACAACTGGAATATTTGAATCTCCTGCTGCAATTATTGCAGTCCTATATGCTCTTAAAAGAGGACTTGAAATTATAATGTCAATATCTTTACTAACTATAACTTCAGATAGTCTTTCCGCACCAAAAATTCCTTGTTCGGTCAATGGTGAATCCAAACACCCCTGTATTCTTCCTTTTATATTCCATTCTGTTTCTCCGTGTCTAGTTATGTAAACCTTCATTACTTCCTCCACCTAGTAAAGCCAATTATCAGCCAGTTCCCTTGTTGGCGTAAATATATAATATACAATAATAGTATTATTTTCAACCTTTTCTATCTTCATCTTGCAATAAATATCAATTGGATAAAAATCTTCCTCGTCATTTTTTATATAAGGCAGTCCATACTGAATATAATTGATATTGAATTCCTTATAGCTGTGATAGATGCTGTTTGTCCTTATTCTTATTTCAAGATAATCCCCTTCGCTGAATTCTTTTAAATCATCTATTGTATACTCCAGAACGAAATCATCCTTTTCCAAACCCATATCACCAGCTACTAGATATTTAAAATCATATTCCGGTATGAGTGCTATTTTTTCAATTTGAAGCTTTTCTGATTCGTCATACCCGAAATATCCGTCTTCATTGCTCTCAATTACGTAACACCCGTAGAAGCTGTTGAATTGATTATTCTTGCTGTCAAAGAGTGTAGATGTACCCTTCTTGAAATCACCATATGAATACATTATAAGCAAATCAACATCTTCATTTACATATTTTGAGAATCCTTTTGATGAAAATTTATTCATCAATGGATACCAGTCTCCATAAGGGCTGGTTATTCCTATGCTTTCTATGTCATATTCTATATTTGAATTTTTTACATTGTAATCATTGTAATACAGCATTGCTGCGATGCTTATTATGTAATAAGAATTCAATATTAGTATTGATGTCAATACTAATACAATCGTCCATTTAATTTGTTTTTTCATTGTTTTTCCCAACTTTCAGTCTTGAAAAATCCAGTGACTTTACAAATACATATAATCCTGCTATTACAATAAGACCTCCCGCAACAGTCTGCATAGTAGGAACCTCGCTTAATGCGAGTAATGCCAATATGCTGGCAAATACAGGTTCCCCCAGGGTTACAGTGGATACATATGTTGAAGATACACGCTGAAGCATCCAGTTGTATATGGAATGTCCAAGTCCCGAACATACTATTCCGTGGAGAAGCATAACTGATAGCTGTTCCGGCCCGTTTACGGACATGTCTGTTTTCATTATAACTGCAAGTATAAACAAGGTGACAGCTGCCGATGAATATGTTACAAAAGCATAATCCGCAAGAGTTAAATACCGCCTGACTTTTTTGCCAATAAGAAAATATCCACTTAAAAACATTGCTCCCATGAAAGCCAGGAAATCACCAAAAAAAGCTTCTCCGGAAACTAAAATATCTCCTGCAGATATGATAATGGCACCTGCAATAGCAAGAATAATTCCAATGGTTTGAATTTTCTTTAACCTTTCCTTTAAAACAGCGAAATTAAAAAATGCTACAAAAATCGGACTTAATGCTACCAGTACCGTTGAGCTTGAAACAGTTGTATATTCAAGAGAGCTTATCCATGTTGCAAAATGACCAGCAAGAAAAATCCCACTGATAACAGATAAAAAGAAACCCTCCTTGTTTAATGTGGTACCTTCTTTCACCAAAGCTCTCAAGAAAGGAACCATCATAAATAGAGCTCCTGCCAGAAGCCTGTAAGACGCTATGGCTAGAGATGGTGCATCTATGGATCTGATGAATATAGATGATGTAGCTGTTAGAAACAATCCTAAAAACACAAAATATTTTGACGGTGCCTTGTTCATTTCTGCCCCCAATTTTGATATTATTTATACTACTATGATTTCTTCAATTATATTGACATGATACATTATAATCCCACCATTTTCAATTGAAACTTTTGTTGTCACCCAATAGAAAAAAACCGCCTTGTTGAAAGACGGTTTACTGTTTTTTATACAATTCTTTAGTTTTTAAAACTATGTATCGGTGCAGGTATTCTTCCACCTCTGTTTACAAAAGCTTCACTTGAATACTTGTTTACAGGCATAATTGGAGCTCTTCCAAGAAGACCGCCAAATTCAGCCTCTTCGCCAAGGCCTTTTCCATATACAGGTATTATCCTCACAGCTGTTGTCTTGTTGTTTATTACTCCAATAGCACATTCATCTGCTATTATTCCAGACAAGGTACTAGCCGGAGTATCTCCAGGTACAGCAAGCATGTCAAGACCTACGGAACATACACAGGTCATGGCTTCAAGCTTATCTATAGTTATAGCTCCCAAATTAACAGCCTCTATCATCCCTTCATCTTCACTTACAGGGATAAAAGCTCCGCTAAGTCCGCCAACATGGGATGAAGCCATTATACCACCCTTCTTCACTGCATCATTTAACATTGCCAGTGCTGCAGTAGTTCCATGTGCTCCACACTTTTCAAGTCCCATTTCCTCTATGATTCTTGCTACACTATCACCAATTTCCGGCGTAGGTGCCAATGAAAGATCCATGATATTGAAAGGAACATTTAGTCTCCTTGAAATCTCTTTTACAAGAACCTCTCCTGCTCTTGTTATTTTAAATGCTGTTTTCTTTATTGTTTCAGCAACAACATCAAAAGGCTCTCCTCTTACATCTTCAAGAGCAGCCTTTACAACACCAGGTCCACTAACTCCAACACTTAGTGAAGTTTCATATTCTCCTACACCGTGGAATGACCCAGCCATGAATGGATT